>CAZLGI010000107.1:0-5799 GCA_964558995.1 uncultured Carnobacteriaceae bacterium
ACAAAGAAGAATATAAAGCAGTCGCAAAAGCATGTGCCGAAAATAATTTCGTGCTAGAACCAACCGGCGGGATCGATTTAGATAACTTTGAAGAGATCATGCAGATTGCATTGGAAGCTGGCGTTGAGAAAATCATTCCGCATGTGTACAGCTCGATTATTGATAAAGAAACTGGCGATACAAAGCCTGAAGATGTTAAAGTTCTGTATGAGATTATGCAGAAGTTAGTGAAGTAGGAAGAAAGCCGACGCGAGTTGGCTTTTTTGGTTGAGATGGATTGGGAAGACTGGGGAATTTGACCGTATTAATGAGATTACGGCCAACTTCAAGGAATTCAATTCAGTTTTGTCCTTACTACTGATAATAGGGACAAAAATTCATCGGATCTTAATTAAGTTGACCGTAGTATTACCGTTGCGTCCAACAAAATCCCGAACCTCATTCCTCCCATCGCAACCTCTCCCACTAAGCTAAATATAGACAACGCTTTCACAAACTAGTATGATTAAATCGACAAGAACACCAAATAGAGGAGGCCACCCCATGCATCCAGAAGAACGCCGAGAGCAATTATTAGACTTACTCCAACAAGCCAACGAACCCTTATCCACAAAACAACTCGCGGCGAATTTACAGGTTTCGATTCGTACGATTCAATATGACATCAAGTCCTTGAACGATTGGTTGGAGGATAATGGGCTGGCGCCGATTCATGCGATTAGTCAGCAGGGGGTTGTCTGGGAGGAAGTCGTGCCGATTTCAGCCATCAACAAAAAAGCCTACACGCCGATGGAACGGAAAATTCGAATGCTATTGCTGCTTGTTTTCCACGATGGAGAAGTGACGACAGAGACTTTTATGTCGCGCAATAACGTCAGCCGCAGCACAGTTCTCGAAGATTTGAAAGAGTTGCGCAACGAAATGACGCCTTACAAAGTCAGTATTGATTACGATTCAGAACTCGGGCGCATTTTCACCGGCTCAGAAAAAAATATTCGCCACTTCCTTATTCAATATTTATTTATCAGCAACCAGACCACTGATGTCACTTACGATATCGTCAACCCAAACAAACTAAACCTAACAGCGCGCCTGCAACAAATCGAAGAAAAACTAAGCATCAATTTCACCGACGAAATGCAGCAACGGCTAACAAAAATCGCCTATTTATTCCTGCACCGTATTAAGTCCGGTCACTTCGTCGATCGAAGCGAAGAAGTCAACTACCAGCTGGAATCAATCGGCCAGTACTTTTATCAAGGAGAGGTGCCGCCAAGGGAAGCGCAATTTCTAGGAAAATTCCTGCTCGGTGCCAACCGAATTCACGACGAAACCGCCTCGGAGAAACTCCTGTCCAGCTGCATCACGCAAATTATTGACCGCTTTGAGCTGCTTTCTTCAGTCACTTTCAAAGAGCGGAATCAACTCGAACGCGACTTACTCATGCACTTGAAGCCGGCGATTTTCCGTGTCAAATACAAACTTGACATCCACCATTCAATGGAAGAAACCTTCAAAACCAGCTACCCGGAAATTTTTGACATGACCAAACACGCCATGCAGCCCTTTGAAGAACTACTGGAACTCTCAATGCCACAAAACGAACTCGCTTTTGTCGCCATCCTTTTCGGTGGTTACTTGCGCAGGGGGGAGAGCACCCTCGTCAAAGGCAAAACCATCCAAATCGTCTGTTCGATGGGCGTCGGAACGTCCCGATTTATCGAAAACGAACTGACGCAACTCTTGCCGAAAAGGATGAAGATTTTACCGCCTATATCGCATAGAACATTCAAAGAAAATGACATAAAGGCAGATTTACTCGTCACAACTATCCCGCTAAAAGAAGCCAACCAACCAGTCATCCTTGTTGACCCATTGATGACGTCAGCACAAAAACAAGCGATACTTAAGGCGCTGAATATTAATGCAACACAAACAGATTACTTGATAGAATCCTTGATTGATATTATCGAGTACCATGCGTCGATCAAAGATTATGAGAAATTAAAAACGGCACTTAAGAAATTTGTCTCTCATGATGAATTGACGCAAGTAAAATATTCTAGCTCCTTGAGTCAAAATATTACCGAAGAACATCAACCAAAAGCCTTAACTCAGCCAGCCAACCCCATCACAACCCTACAAACTTATCTACGTCACCCGTTTATCCACCAACAATCAAAAGCAACCACCTGGCAAGCCGCAATCCGTCTCGCAGCCAAACCACTTCTCGCCAACAACTACATCACAGAAGCCTACTGCCAACAAATGATCGATAAAATCGAAACATTCGGGCCATACGTCATCCTAGCACCAGGCGTCGCCATGCCGCATGCTCTACCAGAACACGGCATTATACAATCCGGTCTAAGCTTACTCTACCTAGAAAACCCAATTAGCTTCACACCAGAAAAATCACCAGTCTCCTTTATTATCGTCCTAGCCATTGCCAGTGACTTAGAACGCTTAGCCGTCCTACAACAACTCCGCACTTTAATACCAAAACTTAAAGGCGCCAAAAATAAGCAAGACATCGAAAGAATCATCGCGGCCACCTAACTAGGGGTCCGATTGTTTGCGTCGCGCAACGCAAACATCTGTGCTTTTTGAAAAAAGATTTTGCATTTACAATAGAGGTGTGAAAGCGATTACTGAAGTGGAAGGGGAGAGCGATGAACTACTTAGATGAAAAAATCGTGGCGTTCAGGGTGACGGTGCCGGACGCGGAGGCAGCAATTCGTGAGGCAGGGGAGTTATTGGAGAAAGGAGGCTTTGTTGAAAAAGCATACGTCGAAGCGATGGTGCAATCATATATTGAAAATGGACCATATTTCGTCATTGCGCCAGGCGTGGCAATTCCGCACGCAAGACCGGAAGATGGGGCGCTGAAGTCAGCGGTGTCACTAGTGAAACTAAAAGAGCCAATCAATTTTGGTAATGAGGCCAACGATCCGGTGCGGTTCGTATTTGGTTTATCGGCGTCAAACGGAGAAGAGCACTTAAAAACGATTCAGCGGATTGCAAGATTTTTGAAGAACAAGGAAACCCTCGACAAACTACAAGATATTGAAACATTCGACAGTCTAGAGCGCTTAAAGGAGGAAACATCATGATGAAAATATTAACGGTATGCGGCTTAGGCCAGGGTACGAGTTTGATTCTGAAAATGACAGTTGAGGATGTCCTTCGCAAAATGGGAGTCCAAGCTGACGTTGAAAACACAGACGTTTCATCAGCACAATCAATGAATGTGGATTTAGTGGTTTTAAGCCAGGATTTAGCAAACACACTAGGTGACGTGGATGCAGATGTGGTCATTGTAAATAATTATTTTGACGAAGATGAAGTTGAAGCAGCACTCAGAACTGTGATTAAGGACTAAGAAAGGGTGAAAGACCGTGGAATTTATTACTTGGTTAGCGAATAACGTTTTTGGGACACCCGCCATTTTACTTGGGTTTATCGTATTAATCGGACTTCTTTTGCAGAAGAAAACAGCCAGTCAAACCATCACCGGAACCTTCAAAGCTATTATCGGATTTCTGATTATTGATGCAGGTTCGGGAATTATCGTTGGAGCATTAACCGTATTTGAACCGATGTGGGCGGAAGTATTTGGCCTGGAAGCAACCGAACTCGGCAGCTTCATGGGTCAGGAAGCCTTCAACTCTCAATTCGGTAGTGCAGTGACTCTTGCGATGACACTCGGCTTCCTACTAAATGTGCTCCTCGCACGCTTCACACCATTCAAATACATATACTTAACCGGACACATGATGTTCTGGACGACAACTATTTTCGCCGGAACCATCGTCCAAGCTTCAGGCGGCGACATCGGTTTTTGGCCACTCGTTATTATGTTGACCCTAATTATGGGTGTTTACTGGACCTTGCAGCCAGCCGTCACTCAGCCGATGGTTCGCCGCATCACGGGCAGCGATAAAATCGCACTCGGACATACATCTGCGAGTGCCGGTCTGCTGGGTGCCCTGATGGGGAAACTTTTCGGGAACAAAGAACAAAATGCAGAAGACATCAAAATGCCAAAAGGGTTGGAGTTTTTGCGTGATAACAACGTGATTACTGCCACAACAATGGCACTACTCTTTATGGTCGGGGCGATCATTTTACTGACTCGTACCTCTGAAGTAGCTGGAACACTTGTCGCATCATCAGGAGCACAGAACTTTGTCGTTTATTCCTTAATCCAATCCTTTAAGTTCGCAGCTGGTATTGCGGTTGTACTTTACGGGGTTCGGATGTTTGTTGGGGAAATGGTACCAGCCTTCCGTGGTATCGCAACAAAACTTGTACCAGGAGCGATTCCTGCCTTGGATGCTCCAGTTCTATACACTTATGCACCAAACTCAGTTATTTTAGGATTCCTAGGAGCATTCGTCGGAGCGATTGTCTGGCTACTCGTCCTAGGTTCAACAGTTGGTTATGTCTTTGTTCCAACCATGATCGTGCTTTTCTTCCATGGAGCGGTCGGTGGTATTTTCGGTAACGAAACAGGGGGAATCCGCGGTGCCTTGCTTGGTGGTTTCATTACCGCCACACTCGTTGCATGGGGCCAATATTTCATGGTAACCTTCCTCGTTGACACGACGATTCCAGATACAGCCATGTGGGCGGCGGACAGTGACATGTTTCTACTAGGACCAATTCTACGCTTCATTGCAGAGCTTCTCTTTTAGAAAGGAGCCGATTATTTATGGGATTTGTGCGAACTTTTTTTGGTGACCTTGCCCCGGAAAAAATGGGATTCACCTATTCGCACGAGCACATCGTCTGCGTTCCTCCATATTGGGAAGAACGCAACGATGATGACTTGTTGTTGGATGATATGGAAAAGTCGAAGAAAGACGTTTTAGATTTCAAAGCAAACGGCGGTCAGACGATTATCGATGCGACGGCGATTGACTATGGTAGGCAACTAGAAGATGTCGCCCAAATCAGTCGAGATACCGGCATTCATATTGTCGGGACTGCTGGTTTTAATAAAAGTTTTCTCTGGAAAGCCAATTTGTCACCGCGCCTGCAAAAAGTGATTGGGGATTTCAAAACTTTTGAAGAATGGATTGATAAAAGCACCATCAACGAACTGGCAGATTTTGTCGTTCGCGAAGTGATGGAAGGCTTGGAGGGAACCGAGTATAAAGGCGGCCAAGTGAAATTCGGCACGGGTTATAATATGATTTCACCGCTTGAAGAAAAAACAATTCGAGCGGTTGCCCGAGCGCACAAGGAAACGAAGGCGCCAATTCACTCGCATACCGAAGCCGGCACGATGGCGATGGAGCAAATTGAGATTTTGCGTGACGAAGGGATTAATACTGAATTTCTGTCGATTGGCCATATGGATCGAAACTTAGACCCATATATGCACCGAAAAGTTGCTGAAACCGGAGCTTTTTTATCTTTTGATGGGATAGGGAAAATTAAATATGCGCCCGAAAGTGCTCGAATAAGAGCGATTTTGGAATTAGTCGATGCGGGCTTTGCCGATCAGATTTTAGTCAGCGGCGACACCGCGCGGAAAACTTACTACAAACATTACGGACACGGCCTTGGTTTGGAATACATTATCAAAAAATGGGTGCCGCGTTTTATTGAAGAAGCCAACGCAGGCGGCTATGACGGGGAAGACTTGGTTCATAAAATCTTCTACGATAATCCGCAACGCTGCTTCACGTTCAAAACTTAGGAGGTGGTTGGATGGATTATTTATTCGCAAAGAAAACTCAAGAAGATATTCGCGCGTTAAAGTCTGCCACTACACCAATGATTTTGCCAATG
>CAZLGI010000108.1:0-5785 GCA_964558995.1 uncultured Carnobacteriaceae bacterium
CTGCCACATATATACTTACCACTGTCAGGTTGCATTCGGGACTTGCACCCGTTAAAGTTTGCCTATGCTACTCGATGTTCGGATATTTTTGGTTTGGCTTGATTATTTGTGGCTTGAGCTATTCATTGCTTGGCCTGTAGGGTTGCTTTCAAGGATTCATTGGTTTTACGTATCGTGACGATGTATAAAATAGTTCTATCTGAAGTCATAAAAGATAACTATACTTATATTCCTAATCAGACCGCAGCAACTCAATCTGCAAATAAAATGGCGAAATCAGGAGATTTAATTATTATCATTGATCGAGGATATGAAGCAACTTATACGGTAAAAGGCATAGAATTTGATATACTTGATGCAGAAATAGCCGAAAAATTTGTAAATGAAGCTTAATTATTAAAAATTGGAGATAAAAAAGCAGCTAAGCTGTTTTTTTATACTCATAACATTCATTTTCTTATTCTTTTCGTGTATAATGATTTGAGTTGCGACCACAATCGCATAAAATGCAGAAACGCAAGGAGGTTAGATTTTGGTAAAGCACGATACCGATCGACCTAAAGAAGAGTCACCAAGTAGAAAAGATGCTGAAAACCGATGGCAATCGCGTCGAAAAGAAAATTCATTAATTAAGAAGATTGTCTTTTCGATTATATTTATCGGTGTTCTGTTAGTTTTAGTCGTAGGAATTGTTGGCTACAATTATATAACAGATGCGCTTCAGCCATTAGATCCTGAAAAAACAGAATTAGTTGAGGTAGAAATCCCTCTAGGAACATCAACCAAAGGGATAGCAGAGATTTTAGAAGAGCAACAAATTCTAAAAAATGCAACAGTGTTTAATTATTATATGAAAACACAAAACACTCCTGAATTTCAAGCGGGCTTTTATCAAATTTCACCTTCAATGGAATTAGACACAATTATTGAGGTCTTGCAAGAAGGTGGGGCGTCATCACCTATTTCAGAAGATTATAAGATTTTAGTCAAAGAAGGTGCAATGATTGAGGAAATTGCAGCGGAATTTGCCGACAAAACTGATTATTCTGAAAAGGATTTTATAGATGTTTTAGGTGATAAAGAGTTTATTGCTGAATTAGCTGAGGAGTTTCCTCGCGTTATTACAGAAGCTGTTCTAAATGAAGATGTCCGCTATCCATTAGAGGGCTATTTATTCCCAGCAACGTATGATTATTTATCGCATTACACACCAGAAGATGTCGTTTATATTATGGTTCAAAAGACAAATGAGGTGTTACACCAGTATCGCGGTCTAGTCGATTCAAATGAGCTAGGTATTCATGGCGTTCTGACCATTGCTTCTTTAGTTGAAAAAGAAGGAATCAATTATGAAGACCGTCAAAAAATAGCCGGAGTCTTTTATAATCGTCTAGAAGAAGATATGCCACTTCAATCCGACATTAGTGTTCTTTATGTTTTGAATGAACATTTAGAATATGTGACGATTGCAGATACCGAGCATGATTCACCATATAACCTGTATCAAAACCGTGGCTTAGGTCCTGGACCATTTAATAACCCAGGGGAAGATGCGATTAAAGCGACTCTGCAACCTGAAGAAACAGATTACTTTTATTTCTTAGCAGATTTAGAGTCTGGCGAAGTTTACTTTTCTCGTACATTCGAGGAGCATTTAGAATTACAAGATCAATACGTCATTGATCCAGAAGCAGAAGAATGATTTTCTAACAGTAAAGGAATTGAATAACACCATGGGGAAACCAATTGTAATAGGGGTTACAGGGGGTTCGGGTAGCGGGAAGACAAGTGTTAGTAAGGCAATTTGGGAAAGCTTCTCAGAAGTCTCTCTCCTCCTGCTCGAACAAGATTTTTATTATAAAGACCAAAGTCATATGCCATTTGAGGAACGTTTGAAAACAAACTACGACCACCCATTTGCATTTGATAACGATCGCTTTATCGAAGATTTAAAAACATTGATTCAAAGAGATAGTATTGAGCAGCCCGTATATGATTATGCAAACCACACACGAAGTACTGAAACGATCTTCCGTGAATCAAAAGACGTGATTATCGTTGAAGGTATCCTTATTTTGAATGATCCGCGTTTACGTGATTTAATGGATATCAAGGTGTACGTTGATACTGATGACGACATCCGAATTATTCGCCGAATCAAACGCGATATTGAAAAAAGGGGCCGTTCATTAGATAGCATCATTAAACAATATTTAGAAGTTGTAAAACCTATGCATCAACAATTTGTTGAACCAACGAAGAAATATGCAGATATTATTATTCCCGAAGGCGGAAAAAATCAAGTCGCCATTGATTTGATGACAACGAAAATTGCATCAATTTTAGAAAACATGGAAAAGTAAATAGAAGAAGTCAAGTACAATCATTTTGAATTGCACTTGATTTTTTTCTGATATAGTGTTATTTTATTATCATTGTAATGATGAAACACATATTACTTAATATTAAACAAGGAGTGAGTGGGTATTTGTCATTGACAGATGCCCGCTCTCTCCGCTTTATTCTTTTTAATTGAGGGAATAATTAAAGCGCAATCATTAATTAGTAATAAAAAAATTCATGGCAAAAAAAGGAGCAAGAAAGATGATTGGAAAAATTTATCCAATGACATTAGATGGAAAACGTAAATTAGAAGAAGAACTAGAAGATTTGAAAATCAATAAACGTAAAGAAATAGTTGAACGTATAAAAATCGCACGTAGCTACGGAGACCTATCTGAGAACTCAGAATACGAATCTGCAAAAGACGAGCAAGCATTTGTTGAGGGAAGAATTTCAACATTAGAAAAAATGATCCGCTTTTCAGAAATTATTAGTGACTCCAATGTTGACGCACGTGAAGTTTCATTAGGAAGAACTGTTACATTTATTGAGCTGCCATATGATGATGAAGAAAGTTATTCAATCGTAGGAAGTGCTGAAGCAGATCCACTTGAAGGCAAAATTTCAAATGATTCACCAATCGCAAAAGCATTACTAGGTAAAAAAATTGGTGATGAAGTGTCAATTATGACTCCAGGCGGAGAAATGAAAGTTAAAATCACTAAAGTAGAAACAATATCTAAATAGTAAGAAAAAAAGTCCAGAACATTTATTGTTTCTGGACTTTTTTCTTTTGAAATCAGCCTTTAGTATGAGATGGAGTTGCGACTTTTGCTTGCGCTAATTAATTGGTAGAATAGGTATAATGGATGAAAGAATCTGATGAGAAGGGAGTTGAATTAGAATGAACAGGTTCAAATGGTTTCTTTTAGTAGAAGCAGCGTTACTATTATTATTAATTTTCCAGTTGATTCAAAACATGGACTTATTAGTTGTGATTTTAGTTGGCGCTGTACTAATTAAATTAAGTGGAAGAAAAACCAATCGTAGTAGTGTGTTATATTGGATAGGTTGGTTTTTAATTGGTTTAGGCGTTTTATCGACCTTTACGATTTGGGTGATGCTGACCATAGCACTATTCTACTTAATCATTAACAGCGGTAGTATTCTTGAAAGCCTTCAAATCGGGTCAATCATTGATATGCCGTGGAAGCGGAAGGAATATTATGGCGTTGAAACGACAGAACCTGTTGATCATGCTGGCGAACGTCGCAAGCAAAAGTGGCTTGGGAATGAGCACATTGGCGAAAATGTTTACGAATGGAACGACATTAACATTTCAATTTTCATGGGGGACTCGATTATTGATTTAGGAAATACCTTGCTTCCAGACGAAGAGAATGTTATTTTAATCCGAAAAGGCATTGGTCAAACGAAAGTGATTGTGCCAATGGGTGTCGGCGTGTCAATTCAACATTCCGTTCTACAAGGTAACGTCAATTTTGATTTAGAAAATTATCGTTTGTCTAACGAAACGATTACCCTATACAGTGATGATTTTGATACAGCAACTCGGAAAATTAAGATTATATCGAATACCTTACTAGGAGATTTCGAGGTGATTTACTTATGAGAGGAAAAATCTTCTTTAAGTTATTTTTTACAATCCTCCTCATTCTCCTATTAGTCGTGGCTGCGACGATGTTTTCGCTTCGTCCGGTCATTACTTTTAGTGACCTTTGGAATATTGGAAATTTTAACGTTCCGGTATTTTTATTAATGAGTAGCATTATCGTTATCTTATCACTTGTTTTTACATGGATTATTCAATACGCTTTATTTAGAAGAGAAAAGAAATTATCCGAAGAATTATATCGATTGAACAACGGCAATTATAAGGAACCAATCGAATTAACTGAAACAAATAATATCTTCCAATTCTTTGAACACTCGGTTGCGGTGAAAGACGAACTCGACAAAGTGCGAGAAAAAATGCTCGGCTTATCGCGTGATGTACAAGAACTGAGCAGTATGCCACATTTAATTGGTACAGAAACAAAGGAAGAAATTCTAGAGCAGGAACGTCACCGAATCGCAAGAGAGTTACACGATTCTGTGAGCCAACAATTATTTGCGGCGATGATGATGCTCTCTGCTTTGAACGAAAAGAGAGAATCATTTCCACCAGAATTACAAAAATCAATTCAACTAATTGAATCCATCGTAAATGAATCTCAATCTGAGATGCGGGCTTTGTTACTGCATTTGCGTCCTGTTAAACTAGAAGGGAAGACATTGCGAAAAGGAATCGAGCAATTACTTACTGAATTACGGACGAAGGTTCAACTGAATATCAAATCAGAAATTATGCCGATTGATACGATTCCAGGCATTGAAGACCATCTCTTCCGGATTGTCCAAGAGATTTTATCGAATACACTCCGCCATGCGAAAGCAAAGAGTTTGGAAGTTTATCTTTTGCAAAATGAACAAGAGATCACTTTGCGTGTATTTGATGATGGGGTTGGCTTTGATACATCGGTAAAAAAATCTGGTAGTTATGGTTTAATGAATATACGTGAACGAGTGAGTGGCTTAGGGGGCATTTGTAAAATCATCAGTTTCCCTAAACAAGGAACGATCGTTGATATTCGAATCCCTAACACTGAATAATTGAAGAGGAGTGACAGTATGATCCGAGTTTTAATCGTTGACGACCATGAAATGGTAAGGTTAGGCTATTCTGCCTACCTTTCGATCCAAGATGATATTGAAGTAATCGGTGAAAGTGAAAACGGAAAAATTGGTTATGAAATGGCATTGGATTTACGCCCAGATATCATTTTAATGGATTTAGTCATGGACGTTATGGATGGCATAGAATCGACAAAGGCTATTTTATCAGAATGGCCAGAAGCAAAAATTATTATCGTCACAAGTTTTATTGATGATGAGAAAGTCTATCCAGCACTTGAAGCAGGGGCTGCGGGTTATATGTTGAAAACATCTTCAGCAAGCGAAATCGCTCGAGCAATTCGTTCAACCGTTAAAGGCCAACGCGTTTTGGAACCAGAAGTAACTGATAAAATGCTAGATCGATTGACTGAAAAACAAATCCATCATGCTTACGAAGATTTAACGACGCGTGAAATGGAAGTGTTATTATTAATTGCACAGGGATATTCGAATCAAGAAATTGCTGATCAACTATTTATTACGCTAAAAACAGTAAAAACCCATGTTTCAAATATTTTATCTAAACTAGAGGTAACTGATCGCACACAAGCGACGATTTATGCCTTCAAACATGACTTAATTGAATAAGAAAACCAAAACTATTAGTACAGTTATTTTTCCTATATTAACGTAATAATTCCGATAATAACAAATTTCAAGACAATCTGTTAACACAGTTATTATTAACTGTGTTATGATGGTGATA
>CAZLGI010000109.1:0-5784 GCA_964558995.1 uncultured Carnobacteriaceae bacterium
AGCCACATCGAAGCCATTTTGTCGCTAATCACAAATGACAAACCTCAAGCGTTACTGAATCTTTCAGGTGGGCTTGTAAAAAAACGTTATGACAACTTGTTTTTTCAAACAAAAGATAGAACAGCTCTTGAAACGAGCCAAAAAAAAGACTTTCAAGTGGAATTAAAGCAAAATAAATGGTTACAACTACCATTTAATGGTAAGATAGGATTGTTTTCTACTTGTGGGGAAAAAGCAGAATTAGAAGCTGAAAAAGATGGGTCTTATTGGTTGGATGAAAGAAAGATTAAATTTCCATTGTCAATTCGTCATTGGCAGGCGGGAGATCGCATCCAACTAAATAAAGCAGCACCTTTTACGAAAAAACTATCTCGTATTTTTATCGATGGTAAAGTACCACAGGAAGAACGAGCGAAAGCTCACGTAGTTGTCGATAAAGCTGGTACGATATTATGGGTGCCAGACTATGCGGCTTCGATCTGGTTAACTCCTGTAGAAGAAAATAATGATGAAGAATTAAATCAGAGTAAAAACTACCTGCTTATACAGGTTCAAAAAAATAGTTGAGGTGAAGATGTTATGCATCCAGATATTAAAGAAGTATTGTATACGAAAGAAGATATTCAAAAAGTTACCGAGAAGTTAGGTAAAGAGCTGACAGAAGAGTACAAAGGGAAATATCCTCTTGTAATTGGTGTTCTTAAAGGTGCGGTTATGTTTATGACTGATTTATCCCGCGCAATGGACTGTGATCTTGAGTTAGATTTCATGGACGTATCTAGTTACGGCGATTCAGTTGAATCAAGTGGTGACGTAAAAATCATCAAGGACTTAGATACAACAGTTGAAGGTAGAGATCTATTAATTGTTGAAGATATCATTGATACAGGTCGTACACTGAGCTACCTAATCGATATTTTCCGCTACCGTAATGCGAAATCAATCAAGGTTGTGACGTTAATGGACAAGAAAGAGCGCCGTGTGGTTGATTTAGAAGCAGACTACGTGGGCATTCGTGTACCTAATGAATTCGTAGTAGGGTATGGATTAGACTACATTGAAAAATACCGCAATCTACCTTATATTGGAATTTTGAAAGAAGAAATTTATCAAGAAAAATGATAGTGAATATTGGTCAGATATGATATGATTATCAAGATATATCATTTTTTTAATTAAATAAAAAGAAATGTAGGATATAGGCCTTTGAGCCATACTATCTGACAGGAGGGTCAAATGAAAAAAAATAACTTTCTCAAGAGCAGTGGCTTTTGGATTCTTATCTTCCTGGCAGTCATCGCACTTATAACGATGATGACACAAGGAATTGGAAAACAGACAAGTCAAACAATTTCTACGACTGAATTCATTACTGCATTAGAAGATGAAGAAGTCAGTGAATTTACAATGCAACCCGGTGCCGGGGTATGGGAAATCACAGGTGAATACCGTGAAGAAAGAGAAATTGAAACAGAATCACGGACAAACGATTTATTATTGTTTGACGACCAAGATTTAACGACGAAGGCATTCCAATCACGTGTGTTGCCGAATGATGCAACGCTCGCTCGAATTGGTGAGATCGCTAGTGAGACCGATACAAAGGTTACCATTCTAGAGCAAGATCAATCAGGCGCGTGGATTAGTACCCTAATCATGATTCTACCAATTGTCATTTTCGTCTTCTTCATGTATATGATGATGGGACAAGGTGGCAGTCAAGGTGGTGGCGGTGGCCGAAATGTTATGAACTTTGGTAAAACGAAGTCAGAAGATATTTCTAAAACAGACATTAAAGTTCGTTTCTCAGACGTAGCAGGTGCTGAGGAAGAGAAACAAGAGCTAGTTGAAGTAGTGGAATTCCTAAAAGATCCTCGTCGCTTCACTGCTCTAGGCGCAAGAATTCCAGCAGGTGTGTTGTTAGAGGGTCCACCAGGTACTGGTAAGACACTACTGGCGAAGGCTGTTGCTGGAGAAGCGGGCGTACCGTTCTTCTCAATTTCCGGTTCTGAGTTTGTGGAAATGTTCGTCGGAGTTGGGGCAAGCCGTGTACGTGACTTATTTGAAAATGCGAAAAAGACTGCACCAGCAATTATCTTTATTGACGAGATTGATGCAGTTGGTCGTCAACGTGGTGCTGGTATGGGCGGCGGACATGATGAACGCGAACAAACATTAAACCAATTATTAGTTGAAATGGATGGTTTCTCAGGAAACGAAGGCGTTATCGTTATTGCTGCAACAAACCGTGCCGATGTATTGGACCCAGCCTTATTACGTCCAGGACGTTTCGACCGTCAAATTTTAGTTGGACGTCCGGATGTTAAGGGCCGTGAAGCAGTCTTGAAAGTTCACGCACGTAACAAACCGATTGCGGATGACGTTGATCTAAAAGTTGTTGCACAACAAACACCTGGTTTCTCAGGTGCAGACTTAGAAAACTTACTGAACGAAGGTGCTTTAATTGCTGCAAGACGTGGTAAGACTGAGATTGATGCTTTGGATATTGACGAAGCTCATGACCGTGTGATTGCTGGACCAGCTAAGAAAGACAGAGCAATTAGTAAGAAAGAACGTAACATGGTTGCTTTCCACGAAGCCGGACATACTGTTGTTGGTATGGTATTAAGTGATGCTCGTACGGTTCACAAGGTTACAATTGTACCACGTGGACGTGCTGGTGGTTATGCGATTATGCTTCCTAAAGAAGATCGCTTCCTAATGACCCGCGACGAATTGTTTGAGCAAGTGGTTGGGTTACTAGGTGGACGCGTTGCAGAAGAAATTGTCTTTAACGTTCAAACAACCGGAGCAAGTAATGACTTCGAACAAGCAACTGCTTTAGTTCGTAGTATGGTTACTGAATACGGTATGAGTACTGACTTAGGAACTGTTCAATATGAGAAGAACCAACAAGTATTCTTAGGACGTGACTATGGTAATACACGTTCTTACTCAGAAAACATTGCTTACCAAATTGACTCTGAAGTTCGCTCAATTATGGCTGAAGCGCACGAGAGAGCGCATCAAATCATTAATGACCATCGCGAACAATTAGATTTAATCGCTGAGAAGTTACTTGAAATCGAAACATTGGATGAGCGTACAATTAAGAGTCTTTTTGAAACTGGCCAAATGCCAGAAGACAAAAATAAAGCTAAGTATCCAAGTGAGAAGGCTGCATCTTTTGAAGAAGCTAAGCGTGCTTTAGAAGAGAAGGAAGCTGAGAAAAAATCACATAGTGATGATGAAGATGAAGATGAGTTGCCTCCAAGATAGTTGAAGGCGAAGAGTAGGGAGCTAATTGCTTCCTACTCTTATTTATTTGTTTTAGCTTAGCGTTTGAATTTAATTAATACCAAATGCTGTTAAAAGTACGACGAGCTGTAGTAGAATAGAGAAAGTAATGAATTTACAATTGGGAGGAAATTTAATGTCAGATTATTTAGTAAAAGGATTAGCCTATGGTGGGCAATTCAGAGTTTATGCAGTGGATGCGACTGAAGCAGTATCAGAGGCACAACGTCGACATGATACATGGAGCGCATCATCAGCTGCATTAGGCAGAACAATGGTAGGCTCTCTACTAATTGCAACAACTGGTTTGAAAGGCGACCAAAAAATGACTGTGATGGTTAACGGGAACGGCTTGGGTGGAAGAATTATTGCTGATGCTCAAGGGAACGGTAACGTCAAAGCCTATATCCAGAATCCAAAAGTCAGTCTACCTTTGAATGGAAATGGTAAATTGGATGTTCGTGGGGTTGTTGGAACAGATGGTACATTAACAGTGATTAAAGACTTAGGGCTAAAAGAGCCATTTTCAGGACAGGTTCCAATTATTAATGGTGAATTAGGCGAAGACTTTACTTATTACATGGCTAACTCTGAACAAATTCCTTCCGCAATTGGACTAAGCGTGTTAGTTGATACGGATGATTCAATCAAAGTCGCAGGTGGCTTCATGATTCAAGTTATGCCAGGAGCAACTGATGCTACGATTACTGAGGTTGAAAATAACATTGCCGCTTTACCACTTGTATCTCGAGTAATGGAAGATGGTGAAACACCAGAAGACGTATTAGAACGAATCATTGGTAAAGAAAACATCCAGTACGTTGAAAAAATGTCAGTTCAATTCAACTGTGACTGTTCGCATGATCGTTTCAAAGACGGTTTAGCAGCAGTTGGAAAAGACGAACTAATCGCAATGATTTCAGAAGACAAAGGTGCAGAAGTCATTTGTCAATTTTGTGGTGAAGATTACCAGTATTCTGAAGAAGAATTAGAAGAGCTACTTGTAGACATTCAAAAATAACAATCGCTGAATGGAGGAAACGCAATGTCCAGAAAGATTAACGATCTTGCAGCATTAATCGGTGAAACGCCCCTTTTGAAATTATCTAAGGTTATCCCAACAGGAATAGCTGATGTTTATTTGAAATTAGAAGGGATGAATATCGGTGGCAGCACGAAAAGTCGGATAGTTTTGAACAGCATTGAAGTTGCAGAAGAAGCAGGCGCTCTCCAGTTAGGTGAAACGATTGTTGAAGCAACGGATGGGAATGCCGGGATTGCAGTTGCCCTGCTAGCCGCAAGGAAGGGGTACCAATCACTCCTTGTCATACCAGCTGGTGCTGATGCATCCCTCATCCAGTTATTACAGACATACGGTGCAATTATAGTAGAAACAGAACAAAAAAATGGAATTAGCGGGGCAATTAAGGAAGCAGAACGCCTATGCAAACAAGAAGGTTACTTCTATCTGAATCAATTTAATCATGTGGGAAGTCTTAAAGTACATGAAGCAACGACAGGTCCAGAAATTATTGAAGCTTTAGATGGAGACGCCCCGGATGCCTTTATTTCAACAGTTGGAACGGGGGCAACGCTAACTGGTATCGGCCGTTTCCTACGCAAGAAAAATCCAAATGTTGAAATATTCGCTGTTGAGCCGGAAGAGTCTCACTTGCTTAGTGGCGGTTTAGCAGGCGAGCACCAGATTCCAGGTGTTAGCCCAGCTTTCATTCCACCGTTGTTAGATGTTCATCTCTATAACGGTGTCGTAAGAGTTACGTCCTTTGAAGCAATCGAAATGACCAAGCGTTTGGCAAAAGAAGAAGGCCTGCGTGTGAGTATTTCAAGTGGCGCTGCCGTTGTTGGGGCGGTTGAAATTGCTAAAAGACTGGGACGTGGAAAGAAAGTTGTTGCCATTTCTGCCGCAGATGGTCAATTTGAGTCATTAACTTAAAAGAAGAGACCTTGCTTTTTTTACTTTTTTTTGGCAAGATAGTTTAGATAACATATAGATTAGGAAAGAATGGAGTGACCTCATTGAGTCAAGAGAAACATTCTGAAGAAATGAATGATCAATTAATTACTCGTCGCGAGAAAATGGTTAACATGCGTGAACAAGGTGCAGAGCCTTTTCACAGTGGGTTTGAGCGCACGCATTTATCAAAAGACTTACATGATGCGTATGAAGAACTGACCAAAGAAGAATTAGAAGAACAAAAAGTCGTAGTTTCTGTAGCTGGTCGTATTATGACCAAACGTGGAAAAGGTAAAGTTGGCTTTGCTCACTTGAAAGACGGAGAAGGGCTAATCCAAATTTACGTACGTAAAGATGCAATTGGTGAAGCTGCTTATGACATTTTCCAACATGCCGACTTAGGTGATATCGTTGGTGTTACAGGCGAAGTTATGAAAACAAACACAGGTGAAATAACTGTTAAGCCAGAAGAGTTTGTTCATTTGACTAAAGCATTGCGTCCACTACCAGAT
>CAZLGI010000110.1:0-5776 GCA_964558995.1 uncultured Carnobacteriaceae bacterium
TTTCAGAAGCACTTGTAGATAAAAGTCCTTTATCAGTAGCTTCTTGGTTTACTAGTATTTCTTCTCTAGGATCATCAACACCGAATGCTTTTGTAGAAACAATAACTTCTACGCCTTGTTCTTTCATGTGATCAAGGACCTTTTGAACGCTTTCTTGAGTCATTCCTTTAATCTTGATGTAATCAGAAATAACTTCGATTTCTTTATTGTTCCCTAAGTCGATATTTTCTGTGTTTGTTTGACGTTTTGCCAAGAATCCACCGATACCTCCGCCGCCAATGCCGATAACTCCGACCTTAGCCACGTCACCCTCAAGCAACGCATTCGTTGCTTGAGTTGTACTGTGGGCGATAAAGATTACTTCATCAGGTTTTACTTGGTTATCTGCTAGACAGGATTGAAACGCATCAATAACACCTTGCGCAACACCTTTTGGATGATGGTGAGTTGTCTTGACGGAACCTTTCCCAATAATCTCGTTTGTAGCATTATCAATCGCTACAGCTTTTGTATGGGTTCCGCCAACGTCTATACCTATTCTTATTGATCTCATTCATGTTCTCCTTCGTTGACGTTATTTATTCATTTTTTGTCGTAATTAGTCTTACATCAAGATTGTGTATGCTAGGTAAATGTTAACCGCAGCAATAAACCATGCCCATGGTAAGTTCGTTTTGATGAACTCACTTGGCTCGTATTTAGAGTAGGACAATGCCCACAGGTTCCATGATTGTGTTGGACCAGCGCTTGCAACGATACCTACTGGTTGTACGTAGAACAATACTAGTAGTAATGCGAATGTACCAGTTAAAGCAACGTCTCCACCTGTAAGAACGGCACTAATCACACTAACTAAAGCAATTCCTGAACCCCAAATCATGAATGGTCCTCTAAATAATGCAAATGGTGCTAGTACCATAAAGATTAGTACGATAATTAGTGGTGATTCGATAATCCAGTTTAATGAGTTACCCAATACATCAGAAATAATTGGTGAAATTAAACCAGCTGCTTTTGAGAATGTGTTCATCATCAGTAACATACCAATTAGTAACGCAACGTCTGAAATACCATTTTGCAATGTTTTTTGAGTCATCTCAACTGCACGTGAGTATGTTTTCAAGTTTCCTGTTAATAGTAAACCGAAGAAGATACCTACCATAAAGTTAAAGATAACAGAGAATGGTGACAAGTTAGCAAACCAGATTCCAAGAATGTTAACACCTAGTGAAAGGATTACTGGAATGAAAGGTACGATAAATGTATATGCTGCAACGTCGCCTTCTTTACCTTCTTTTTCAGGCATTGACCATGTACGTACTGAATCTTTTGTACGATTGTAAGTAAATACGATGAAAATAATCATCACTACAATATGAACTAAAGCTGCAACCCAAGTGAATGTACTGAATTTGTCATTAAAACCATTAATGTTATTTTCGAATAATGGTGCAAAGAATGCGTGACCTGAGAATTGACTGATGTAACCGCCGTTAACATACATACCAGCTGCTACAGCCATGATGAATGAACCTACTGCTAATTTCTTGTTAATACCAATTGAGAAGAAGATTGGCAAGATGATTGTACCCATTGCCATTACACTACCTGGTCCAAAGATACTCATGAATAGTCCTGCTGAAACGATTGACACAACAAGTACCATAATTAATTGTTTGTCTCCTGCTAATTCAACAACACGCTTGATCAGAGCTGAAGCAATTCCTGTGTCTACAAGAACACGTCCAAACCAACTTGCGAAAATAATAATTGCGGTTGTTTGTCCATAGTCTACCGGACCATCATGATAAACCGTCGTTAAGTTAGAGACGACTATGTTCCAAACACTTTCTCCCGCTTCTGCATTAATAATGCCGTTTGTAATTGCGATTGCTGTCCAAATTGTAGCTGTAACAAAAAGTCCTAGTAATAAGTTTCCGCCTTTAGCAGAATAAATAATAAAACCAACAAATGTTATTGCAATAATTAAAGCCGCGATAATTGTAAATAAATCCATGTTAAGTACCTTCCTTTATATGTTTTTTATAGATGCAGCAAAGCATCCTTGTAAATACATAATTCCCATTGCTCGATCGTATAAACCATATCCTGGTCGTACATTATCTTCGTTTTCACCGAAAACATGTCTGCCGTGGTCTGGACGAATAAAGCCTTGGTAATTATTTGTTGCTAACACATTCATAACACCTAAAATATCAACTGTTCCATCTGCATCATAGTGAGACACTTCGACGAAATCGCCGTTTTCTTCTACTCGTACGTTACGTACATGAATGAAGTGAACGCGGTCAATATTTTCTTCTAACAAACCTACTAAGTCATTTTCTGGATTTGCTCCTAATGAACCTGTACAAAATGTTAAGCCATTATAAGGGCTTTCATTAACGGCTAATAATTTTTCAATATTTGCCTTGTGATTCACTAGTCTTGGTAGTCCAAAAATTGTAAATGGTGGATCATCTGGATGAATCGCCATCTTGATATCGTACTCTTCACAAGTTGGGATAATGGCATCCATGAAATATTTGAAGTTATCGCGCAGTTGATTTTCATCAATGCCTTCATATGCTACAAATAGCTCTTTGATCTTTGCCATTCTTTCTGGTTCCCAGCCTGGAAGTGTCATGCCTTTGCTTCCACCTTCGAACAATTTAATTAATTCATCTGGTTCAACTGATAAGATTTGTTGTTTATCCATAAACATGGCTGTTGAGCCGTCTTCTAATGGATGGAACAAGTCTGTTCTTGTCCAGTCAAACACTGGCATAAAGTTATAACAAACAACTTTTGCACCAGCTTCTGCCAGGTTTTTCAGTGTTTCAATGTAGTTTGCAATGTACTCATCACGCGTATCAAGACCTAACTTGATATCATCGTGGATGTTTACACTTTCAACTACGCTTGCTGAAAGGCCGAAGCTTTTAATGTAGTCAACTTCTTCAGCTATTTCCTCTTTGTTCCATGCTTCACCCGCTGCTTTATGGTGCAATGACCAGACAACTTCTTTTGTTCCTGGTATTTGACGGATATATTCTATTGGAATTGGATCATTATCTCTTCCAAACCAACGAAATGACATTTTCATAGTGGGTTAAGTCCTTTCATTAAAGCCTTTTAGATATTTTTTAGAGCTTCTTTGATTGTTTCACGAACAGCACCAGGCTTTTCGATCATTTTTGCAAAATACTCTAAAACAGTTTCAGCAATTCCAGCTTCGAATAAGTCAATACCAAAGATATCTTCATTTCTCAGTAAGCCTTTGATGCTTTCCCAATTAGGTTCTTCGCCTAAGCCAGTACCTTCAAAAATTGGACGTAACATTGGTAATAATGGGTCTGGACTTAGAGTCATTTCATTTCCATCTTCGTCGATTGCCATTAAGTAACGTAACCAGCCTGCATATACAAGTGGAATTGCTACTAATGAAGACACATCATTATCTTCTTCAACATAAGCTTTTAGTGTATTACCAAAACGAATTGCCATTTTTTGCGATGTATCAGTTGCGATACGTTGCGGTGTGTCTGGAATAAATGGATTTGGTAGACGTTGTTCTAGAACTTCGTCAATAAATTTCTTAGGTGAAATGATTTTTGGATCAACAACTTTTGGCAAGCCTTCTTGGTAGCCTAATTGTTCAATCAATTTTACTAAGTCTTCGTCTTTCATCTCTTCATGAATTGATGTATGTCCTAAAATTGAACCAAAAATTGCTAGTGCTGTATGTAGTGGGTTCAAGCAAGCTGTTACTTTCATGATTTCTGTAGCGTTTACAGTATCACGATCTGTAAAGATGATTCCTGCTTCCTCCAACTGTGGACGTCCGTTCGGGAACTTGTCTTCAACGATCAAGTATTCCGTCTCTTCTCCGTTTACATAAGGCGCAACGTATGTATGACGTTCAGTCGTACGTGGCTCAATATTTTCAAATCCTATTTTTTCTAAACGCTCTTTAACTTCTGAGTCAGGGCGTGGTGTAATCTTATCGATCATTGACCATGGGAATGCTACTAATGATTCATCTTTTAGGTAAGCAAGGAAGTCTTCTTCCATGAAGCCCTTTTCAATCCACTTCTCAGCAAATTGAAGAACTGCTTTCGCTAATACATCGCCGTTATGTGACATGTTATCCATACTGACAAGCGCTACTGGGTGTTTTCCTGCTTGATAACGTTCGTGCATCAAGTAAACAATTTTCCCAATGTAACTTTGTACTTGAGCTGGTCCATTTTCGAAGTCAGCCAATACTGCTTGAGTAAAGTTACCATCTGGGTCTGTAATGCTGTAACCTTTTTCTGTAATCGTGAAGCTAACCATTTGCAATGATGGTGCCTTGAAGATGTTCTTAACGGTTACAAAATCTTCCGATTCTAAATCCATCTTTAAGTATTCCACAATGCTGCCGATGATATCATAATCAACTTGACCCGATTCTTTCAATGTTACGTTTAGAGTTAAGTTATCGTACTCTCTCATAACGTCAACAATTTCAAAATCGTATCCTTCTGCTGCAATGATTCCTTTGTCACTCAATTTTTTATTAAGTAACGTTTGTTGCGCTGATCCTAAGAATGCACGGAAAATATTTCCTGCACCACAGTGAAGCCAGGTTGGTTCTGCTAAAGTCTCTTTCTTAACAACGTCAAGATCAAAATCTGGGCCAGTTACACCAATCTCTTCTAACTTTTTCGAATCCTTTGCTAAATCTGCTTGCAAAAGCATGAACGCACCTCCAAAAATTATTTAAAAATTAGTTTTACGAAACTACAAGTGAAGTATACTATCAAACTAATATATATGCAAGCGGTTAAAAAAAATATTCAATACTTTTTTTGCCCCCTTTTAATAGCTTATACTTCCCTTTTAATTTTTCTCATTTTATTCAAAGAAATCTGGAAACTGCTTAACTACAACGTTTAATTCAGGTTTCATTTTGTTTAGATGGCTTTCCACTGTTTCCTTTAATAACTCTTTTGACTTTTTCTTAATTGACTTGACGATTACTTCATGGTCGGTTTGAATTGAATGCCAGCTTGCATCTTCTATTTGTAACTTCAGGTGTTGATACCTTCTCAACGAAAGACTAATCGTCTCCATCCAACGCCAAACGTGCTCTTTGTTAACCACTTTGTAAAAGAATTTATGGAAGTCTTCATCAAAGGTAAAGAACATTTCATTGTCATTCGTGTCTGATAATAAACGTTGAATCACAAGTATGCGTTCTAATTCTTTAATCTGTTTTCCAGTAATCATTTCGGCTGCTTCCTCAAAAATAAGCTTCTCGATATTTTGACGTACAAAAAAAGCCTGCTTAACTTCCTCTATATCGATTTTAGATACGTACGTCCCACTCTGCGGCATAATCCGAAAAAGACCTTCTTTTTCTAATCGGATGATTGCTTCTCTCATTGGTGTGTTTCCAATATGGAGTTCCTCCGACAATTCTGCTCTTGAAACTCTTGAATTGGGGGACAGCTCAGCATTCATCACCAATTTTTTGATGCTATCATACGCATAATCTTGTCGATTCTCGTACATACTCATGTTTTTCACTCTATTCTGTCTAATTGTATTTAATCTCATAATACCGCTATCAAAAGTATTATAGCAAAGTCTACATTTAATATAATAACATAATACTGCATATTTTATTCTTTTTGAATGAAAATGCAGTTAATTATTTGTTAATACCTTTTTTTCCTTAAAGTCGTCACATTTGTTTTGGGTAGTCGCGGTTCATAATTTTGATATCAGT
>CAZLGI010000111.1:0-5766 GCA_964558995.1 uncultured Carnobacteriaceae bacterium
AGAGAAAGAAAAAATGGCTTAATTATGCGAAACGTTTTATGTAGAATCGGGGCAGGGAGAGGAGGTGTTCCCCCTCGTTATCTGCACAGAATGTCAGAAAAATATATTCTTTTAATTGAAAGACAGACAAATGCAGAAGTTTTAATCGATACCATTAGTCCGATGATGATTGATGAGTATATCGATTTAGTAAATCAATTATCCGTCTCGAATTATTCAAATTTAATAAAGTCTGTTGTTATATATATTTCCGGAAACATTCAAGAACCTCTTTCCTTATCTAATATTGCGGAAAAATTCCATGTTAACTCTTCGCATCTATCTAGAGAGTTCAAGAAAGAGACCGGAGACAATATAACCGATTATATAAACAAGCAAAAAATTGACCTTGCTAAACTATTTTTAATACAGAATAACAACTCCATAATGGAGGTATCCGAGCGATTAAGTTATAACAGTAGTTCCTATTTTAGTAAGTTATTTAAGAAAATAACCGGGATGTCTCCAAAAGAATACAAAAATGATTTTTTGAGTGAGTAAGGTCAAAATAGTACATGAAAACGCTTATAATCTTAATGAATTAACTTTCTTTCTTAAATATAATGAAGATGTAAAAAAATAAGGAGGGAATTACAATCGAATCACAACGTAATATAAAAGACGAAGGCAGACAAGTAGACGCATTTAAGACAGAGGTACCGAACTTAACCGAATTATTTGAGGCTGGTTTAAAAGAAGCAATTGAACAAGCAGATAAAAACTTAAAGGATTTTACACATTTATTCCCAGCAAGTTCTTCAATTGACAATGTATATCAATTAAATGCTGCGACATCACAACCTGGTGATCCAGAATGGCCAATACCAGGTGACAATGTGGGCTGGACAAGCAGTTTTTGGACAGGCATTCTTTGGTTAGCTTATGAAAAAACCAAAGATGATAAGTTTTTAGAAGCTGCAAAAATTCAAGTTGAATCATTTAACGAACGAATTGCAGAGAAAAAAGACGTAGACACTCATGACTTAGGCTTTTTGTATTCATTATCTTCTGTAACAGACTACAAGCTAAATGGTGATGAAGACTCTAAAAAAGCAGGTATTGCAGCAGCAGATCATTTAGCGACTCGCTATATTGATAGTGCTGGCATTGTTCAAGCATGGGGATCATTAAGTAACCCTGAAGAACAAGGCCGAATGATTATCGACTGTTTAATGAACTTACCATTATTGCATTGGGCAAGTGAAGTAACAGGTGATGACCGCTATTCTAAAATTGCCAAGAGTCATGCAGAACAAGCTTTGAAATATATCGTCCGTGACGATGGAACGACTTTCCATACGTACTTCTTCGATGTTGAAACAGGAGAAGCTAAATTTGGAAGAACGGCTCAAGGCGCATCGGATGATTCTTGCTGGGCGCGTGGTCAGGCATGGGGTATTTATGGCTTTACACTAAGCTATATTTATACTGGAGAGAAAAAATACCTAGAAATCGCAAAAACTTTAGCGAACTACTTCTTAAACCGTAGTCCAGAAGATTTTGTAGTTTACTGGGACTTAATCTATACAGATGCAGACGGTGAAGAAAGAGACTCTTCTTCTTCAGCAATTACCGTATGTGGTCTATTAGAACTTGTTAAACATTTAGAAGATGAAGAAGAAATTGCTTACTATAAAACAGCTGCTTACAAGATTTTAGAATCATTAGTTGAAAATTACTCAGCACCACGTAATGACCCAAATTCAAATGCTCTTCTATTAGAAGGTGTTTACAGTAAACCAGGTAACTTTGGAGTAAATGAAGCTAACCTCTGGGGAGACTACTACTATGTAGAGGCGTTAACACGCGCTATAAATCCAGATTGGGAATTATACTGGTAAGAGAAATCAACTAATTCAATTAAGGTAACAATATAATAAAAAAACACAAATCGAAAGGGAGATTTATACAATGGAAACACCATACAAGACGTATTATGCAAGCGCACCAAAACATGTCGAAACAACTTCAACTACGGAATTACGTGAGGACTATTTAGTAGACAAAATTTTTGAACCAGGCGAAATCGTATTAAATTATACTCATAACGATCGTCAAATTTTTGGTGGAGTTACTCCAACAGACAAAGAATTAGAAATCGTTTTAAACGACTCTTTAGGTGTAGATTATTTCTTAGAAAGACGTGAGCTTGGCGTTATTAACGTTGGTGGACCAGGATCTATCATTCTTGAAGGCGAAGAAGAGCCAATGAAAAAACAAGACGGATACTACATCGGTAAAGAAACAAAAGACATTCGTTTCAAATCAGATGATGCAAGCAACCCTGCTAAATTCTATATAGTTTCTGTACCTGCACATAAAGTATTACCAACAGTGAAAATTTCAATTGACGAAATTAATCCAATGGTAACAGGTGACCCGAAAACATTGAACCACCGAAGCATTTACCAATATATCCATCCAAACGTTTGTGAGTCTAACCAATTACAAATGGGTTATACCATTCTTTCAGAAGGTAGCGCATGGAACACAATGCCTGCTCATACCCATGAACGTCGTATGGAAACTTACCTATACTTCGACATGGCTGAAGACACACGTGTAATGCACTTTATGGGTGAGCCTTCAAATACAAAACACTTGGTTGTGGCAAATGAACAAGCAGTTATTTCACCAAGCTGGTCAATCCACTCAGGTGTTGGAACAAGTGACTATACATTCATCTGGGCAATGTGTGGAGAAAACATCACATATGATGACATGGATGCTGTAGCAATGGACGAATTAAGATAAGCTTTACCCTTTAAAAGACAAGACAGAATAAAGCAAGCATAAATCAGGAGGAACCTCATGACAGATTTCAGTATGGATTCATTTAATTTAGACGGAAAAGTCGCTTTAGTTACAGGTGCGAGCTATGGAATTGGATTTGCATTAGCTTCAGCATTATCTGAAGCAGGAGCAACTATCGTTTTTAATGATATTAATCAAGAACTCGTCGACAAAGCACTCGTTGCTTATAAAGAAGACGGCATCGAAGCACACGGTTATGTTGCCGATGTAACAGATGAAGAACAAGTCAATGCCTTCATCCAACAAGTAGAACAAGAAGTAGGATCGGTGGATATTTTAGTGAATAACGCTGGAATCATCAAACGTATTCCAATGCATGAAATGACTGCTGAAGAATGGCGTCAAGTTATCGATATTGACTTAACAGGACCATTTATTATGGCTAAAGCTGTTATTCCTTCAATGATCGAAAAAGGTCATGGTAAAATCATCAACATCGCTTCAATGATGAGTGAATTAGGTCGCGAAACGGTTTCTGCATATGCAGCAGCTAAAGGTGGACTAAAAATGTTAACGAAAAACATTGCCGCTGAATATGGTGAATATAACATCCAATCTAATGCGATTGGTCCTGGTTATATTGAAACACCTCAAACAGCTCCAATTCGTGTAGATGGTCATCCATTTAATGACTTTATTATTGGTAAAACACCAGCTGCTCGTTGGGGAACAACAGAAGATCTAAAAGGTGCAGCAGTATTCTTAGCATCTGACGCTTCTAACTTCGTTAACGGTCATACTTTATATGTTGACGGTGGTATCTTAGCTTCAATTGGTAAACAACCAGAAAGCTAATCTAAAAAAATCTTTAGCATTAGATATTTATGTCATGCCCATGGATAGTTACTATCCGTGGGCATGATTTTTTTGATTACAGGTGAGGATATAAGGCTCGTCCATTCGATGCTGATTTGAGGATTGTGCAGTCGATTTAAAATAAGGTTATGGTGGAAGACGGAATGATGTCTTCCATTGGCCAAAAGTATCCGAAACGATTTTTTATCCTGCGGCCAATCACAAAAGGTATCCGTAAATGAACGATTTAGAAGTTAAATCGTTCATCAGATTCAGGGTGATAAAGCGTAACTATGGGTGATACACACTTTCGAATAATAGAGCATATCCAATAATATATTGAAAAATCAAATTGAAAGCGCTATACCAAATTGTACAGTGACCTTCTTAAAAATTTCGAAAGGAGAAATTTTTTGAAAAATAAAGGAACCTGAATAATTCAATTAAATTTTAATATCCTCTTCAAACGTTGAGGTTACCATTGTTTTTTAAAATAATTTTGCACCAAATGGGTGCAAAAAAAAGAGACCCCTCTGTTATAGTTAATTCACTACAAAAAACCAAAAAGAGAGGGCTCTCCTAATGACTAATTTACAAGAAAAACGTGCTCGTTTCAACTCTAAAGTAGTAATTACTAATAATGCAGGTCAAGTCAGTGTCGATGGTGGATTAATCCTAGTTAAAGAACTTCTTCATCAAATGAATTTTCAAAAGCTGGTTAATCAATTTATTCCTTTTCGAGAAAAACGTTCAAACAGCAGTCACAACTTTGAAGAAATTTTAGAGTTGGTGCTCTTACAACTCTACGCTGGTTATCAAGAAGATAACGCAAACAATGAATTAAAAGATGATCCTGCTTTTAACTGTTTACTTGAAAAAGAACAATCCGCATCGCAACCGACTGTTTCCCGATTTTGGAATGATCTGTCTGATGATGTATTAACTGGTATCAAAAATCTCATTGATTATCTGAATGACGGATCGCGATTTGCGCGCCAACAAAAGGAACTTGTCATAGATATTGATTCGACACACTTTGATACTTTCGGCAAACAAGAAAACACGGATTATAACGCACATTATGGGACCTATGGGTACCATCCTCTAGTCGCATATGACGGTGTCCACGGTGATTTCTTAAAGGCAGAACTCCGTCCTGGAAATGTTTATACCTCAACTGGAGCAGAAACGTTTATCAAGGAATTATTAGAACATATACGTACCCAATCTTCTTTATTAAATAGTATCGTTCTTCGGGCAGACAGTGGCTTTGCATCACCCGAAATTTATCGTGTTTGTGAAAAGGAAATGACGGATTATCTCATTCGTTTAAAATCAAATGCCCGGTTAAAGGTTCTCGCAAATCAAGAGATGGAAGAGATTCAAAGCGATGATTACACAAAAACAGTTCGCCATTATTTCGATTTAGATTATATGGCGGCCTCTTGGACACATTCGCGTAGAGTTAGTGTATTGGCTGAACGGCCAGCCGGTGAATTGTTTTATCGATATACCTTTGTGGTCACCAGTTTTTCTGAAACAATTCCAAGTAAAGATATCATCAACGCTTATAAAAGACGAGGCACCATGGAAAATGATATCAAAGAAGCTAAAAATGGCTTCTTCATGGGCAAAACAGATAGCACAAAATTTCAAGCCAATCTTGCGAGAATGTTAGTTAGTCAATTGGCCTATACGTTAATGCATATTATGAAAAACAACTGTCTTCCGGAGGAAGCCAGAACCTCTACGATGGCCACAATTAGACATCGTCTAATGAAAGTAGCCATAAAAATCGTACGGCATGCCCGAAAAATTTATTATAATCTTTCATCGAGTCATGTTTATGGGAAAGAATTTTTTGAAGTCCTGACAAACATTCATAACTTTCGAATAGGGGTTCACTGACCTATCAAATGACAGAAAAATTATTTTTTTTGAAATCTCGTTTGCCCAGGGAGAAGTGTGACCATTTTTAGCCTAGTTAATCCACTTTGACCGTTTGTCCCTGTAAATTCTAAGATTTTCAGTTTAAAAAACAAAAAGTGATCATTATAGAGAAAATTAAATAAACTCTCGTACTTTTAGTCGGATTTTATTTGAAGTGAATAATTCAGG
>CAZLGI010000112.1:0-5748 GCA_964558995.1 uncultured Carnobacteriaceae bacterium
ATTCTAGTGTGCCAGGCTCTAAACCTGTCTTTACTGTACCTCTTGTTGGGAACCAGTCTAAGCTAAAACCAAAGATCCAAATCAATAGTAAGGCAAATACGAATACTGGAATTGCATAACTGACGTAGTTATAGAAACTGATTGCTTTATCTCCCCATGATCCGTTATAACGACCTGCGTACATCCCTAGCGGAATCGCAATGGCGTAAGTCAGAATCAATGAAAGAATCGAAAGCCAGATTGTATTACCTGCACGTTGGCCAATGATTTCAGCTACAGGGATTTTATAAGTAAAACTTCTTCCAAAATCTCCTTGAAGTGCGTTTGTAATCCAATCCCAATACTGAACGTACCACGGATTATTCAGACCTGCTGCTTCTTCTAGACGAGCAATTGTTGCTGGGTCCATTTCAGGAGTAATTAAACCTGTAAATGGGTCACCTGGCATTGCTTGAGCCATTAAGAAAATCAGAAGACTAAGAATAAAAATTTGTGGAATCATTAATAGAACACGACGTAATATAGTTTTCCACATGATTATTGTCCCCCCTTAACGATATCAGGTCGAACAGCAACATCGTGGGAATCTGAAATAGAACTTAAATCGTATACGCGACCTTTTTCATCATAGTATTTATTTTGATTTTCTTGATATTCATTCTCAACAGCAATACGTTCTGCTTTGTGTTTGTCACGGTTAACCGGATCAATAACAGGAATTGCTGAGAGTAGACGTTTCGTATAAATGTGTTGTGGTGTTGTGTAGATATCTTTTTTGTTTCCATATTCTACAAAACGGCCACGGTACATAATTGCTAAGTCATCACACATGTGTTTTACAACACCTAAGTCATGAGAGATAAACAAGTATGACGTGTTGAATTCTTCTTGAATTCGTTTCATATAGTTTAATACTTGTGCTTGAACTGATAAGTCTAAAGCTGATACTGGTTCATCGGCAATAATCAATTTTGGTTTTGTTGCGACTGCTCTTGCAACACCAATACGTTGACGTTGTCCACCTGAAAATTCGTGTGCATATTTGTACATTGAATCTTCTGGCATACCTACGATGTTTAGTAGATTTAGAACTTCTTTTTTAGTTTCTTGAACCGTTAAGTTCTCGAAGTTGTCTAAAGGTTCTGAAATAATGTCAATGACACGTTTTCTTGGGTTCAGACTAGACATGGAGTCTTGGAAAATCATCTGAACGTTTCGGCTGTAGTCTGACGTACGTTTTCTTGAAGCGTTCGTCACATCTTCGCCTTCGTAAAACACTTGACCGGAAGTGATTCTCTCTAGTCCAACAATTGCTTTACCAACTGTTGATTTACCAGAACCTGATTCACCTACAAGGCCATATGTCTTTCCTTCTTCGATATCTAAATCTACACCGTCAACTGCATAGACTTGGTCCGTTACACGGTTCCAAAATCCGCTACGTATCGGATAGTGTACCTTTAGATCTTTAATTTGCATAAAACCCACGTTATTCTACCTCCCCTTCGAAATGAAAGTTTTCGTGGCATGTACATCTCACGAAATGATTTGGGGAAACTTCATGTAAAGTTGGATTCTTTTCATGTGCTTCTGCTGGAATCCAAGGTATACGTGGTGAGAAACGACAACCTACACGAGGTAATGCTTGTAGTGATGGTACTGTCCCTTGAATCACGTGTAATTCCTCTGACTGGCCCTCTAAATCACTTGATTGTGGAATAGAGTTTAATAATGAACGAGTATATGGATGCTTTGGATTTAAGAATAATTCCTCAGCTGTAGCAAGTTCAACAATTTCACCTGCATACATAACTGCAACTCGGTCAGCTGTTTCAGCGACAACACCCAAGTCATGTGTAATTAGAATAATGCCTGATTCTGTTTCATCTTGTAAATCGTTTAGTAAGTCTAAAATCTGTGCTTGAATCGTTACGTCTAATGCTGTTGTTGGCTCATCCGCAATTAAGATCGGCGGCTTACATGATATTGCAATCGCAATAACAACACGTTGACGCATACCACCTGATAGTTCATGTGGGTATTGACGACCGACACGTTCCGGTTTTGGAATTCCAACTTGATTTAGTAATTCCATTACACGAGCGTGACGTTCTTCTTTTGTCATCTTCGTATGATAAACCAAAGCTTCTTCAATTTGATCTTCAATTGTCATTAGCGGATTCAATGCTGATAATGGGTCTTGGAAGATCATACCTATATCATTTCCACGAATACGGTTGTACAATGACTCATTCAAATCGATTAGGTTTAGATCTTGATATAAGACTTCACCAGTAATTCTTGTGTTCGCTTTATTATGAAGACCAACGATACTTGTAGCTAATGTACTCTTTCCCGAACCGGACTCTCCTACAATTGCTAATATTTCATTCTTTTCTAATGTTAAAGATACATCATCAACAGCATCATAGTAATTATCTTTAATTCTAAAACCTGTGTGAAGATGGTTAATCTCTAGTAGTGGTTTCCCTTTTGACATGGGATACCCTCCTTCTATTCAGTACAATATTCGTAAATACCGAAATAATTTTGATAAAAACGTCTTCTTGATAATAAATATGTATTATTTCTTAAATATAATAATGCATGGTGTTTATTAATAAATCTTATTATACCTACTAGAAATTAGAATGGCAACACTTTTTTCATCATTTTTTAATTTCATTTGGTTTTCACTCGATTTTTCAACGAAAGTTTAATAAAAAGCAACATTACATCACTAAAATGAGAATGTTGCTCTATATATTATGTCGTTTAGATTAAAACGTTCCTTAATTATTATCAATATAATCGACTGCATCTCCGATTGTTACGATTTTTTCAGCATCTTCATCTGAGATTTGAATGTCAAAAACATCTTCCATCTCCATGATAAGCTCGACAACGTCTAATGAGTCTGCGCCAAGATCTTCTTGGAATGTTAATTCACGCGTTACTTTTTCTTCATCAACACCGAATCGTTCAGTTACCATTTGAGAAATCTTTTTTAATGTATTGGTCTCGGACAAGATAACACCTCCTGAATAAATTATTTCGCTATAAAAATAGACAAATGTTTGAAAAACACAATTCTCATTCTAACGCTATTCACTTAGTTTGTCCATGGTTTATTCATTACTCGTTGTATTTTTCTCTTCAAAGAAATCTACTAAATCCTGAATGACTCCTGATGATAAAATCGTTCGAATCTGCTTAATAGTATAGAAGACAGCAGTTTGGTCAGCTGAACCATGTGTTTTAATGACTGGTGCGCGTAATCCGAACAATACTGCTCCGCCATATTTAGAGTAATCCATCGTATCTTTTACTTCAGATAAAGCTCCTTTTATCATTAGAGCGCCTAATTTACTCTTAATACCACCATTCATAATGCCATTCTTTAATAGTGTCATAATCCCAGCAGCAGTGCCTTCAATTGTTTTTAGGACTGCGTTACCAGTAAAGCCATCTGTCACGATGACATCTGCTTGCCCTGTTAGTAGTTCTCTTGATTCAAGGTTCCCGATAAAGTTTAGACTTTCATCTGCTTTTAATAATTCAAAAGACTGTTTTGATAGTTCGCTACCTTTACCATCTTCGGATCCATTATTTAAGAGAGCAACTCGTGGCGAATCGACGCCTAGAACAAATTTAGAATAATAAGAACCTAAAATACCAAATTGATGAACATTCTCTGCCTTAGAATCAGCATTTGCGCCGACATCCATAAAGACAACTTGTTTATCTTCTTGACCGATAACCGGCAAGATTGGCATTAAACCCGGACGATCGATTCCTTTGATACGACCAATAACCAATAAACCTGAAGCTAATAAAGCTCCTGTGTTCCCTGCTGAGAACAGAGCATCTGCTTCGCCATTCTTAACTGCACGAGCAGCGAGTACCATAGAAGCATTCCTTTTTGAACGAACGGCTCTAACTGGTTCGTCATCTGATTCGATTTTTTCATCAGTATGAACAATTTTGATTTTATCCGTATTATAAGTCTCACCAAGTAAAGGTTTAATTAATTCACCATCTCCATATAGAATATATTCGACATCGGAGAATTCTTTCTCTGCTGCGAGTATCCCTTTGACAATTTCATCTGGTGCGTGATCTCCACCCATTGCATCGACTGCGATTCTCATTTATAACCCTCATTTCTTTTTGACTACTTCTATTTTAGAGAAGGTAATCGAAAATGTCACCCTCTAATTTTATCATTATTGTAAGTTTTTCGTTTCTTTTCTTTCGATTTCTAAAAAATCTCTTAATGGTAGATAGTCTTTCGCTGTTAAAAAGTCTTCCTGGCTCAATAGAGAGATTGCGTCCGTATGAGCAGCTTCTAATACATTTGCATGCTTGATCATGTCTGCATACTTAAATTCTGGCATACCTGCTTGTTTCACACCAAAGAGGTCACCGGAGCCTCTTAACTCTAAATCTTTCTGACTCAAATAGAATCCGTCAGTCGATTCAGTCATAATCCGCATCCGTTCCTTACCATTTTCAGTTTTAGGATTGGCCAAAAGAATACAGAAGGATTCCACACTCCCCCGACCGACTCGCCCTCTTAGTTGATGCAACTGAGACAAGCCGAAGCGTTCAGCATCTTGAATCACCATGACACTAGCATTCGGAACGTTTAAGCCGACTTCAATAACCGTCGTCGACACGAGTATATCATAGTGTCCATCTTTGAATGAACGCATGATTGCTTCTTTTTCATCTGACTTCTGTCTACCATGCAATAAACCAACTTGCCATTTGCCACGAAAAAAGTCTGTCACCATTTGATGAACATCCTCAGCATTCTTTAAGTCGATCAGCTCACTCTTTTCAATCAGCGGCGTAATAATATACGCTTGTCTGCCTTGCTCCAACTGATGGTCGATAAAAGCCAAGGTTTGTGCCATTTTATCTGATTTACTCCAAGTAGTTCGAATCGGAATTCGACCATCTGGTAATTGGTCTAAAATAGACACATCCATTTCCCCCATTAAGGTAATTGCTAGTGTACGAGGAATTGGTGTAGCTGACATATAAAGCGCATTTGGATTATCGCCCTTGTTATTTAATTTTTGACGTTGCTTCACACCAAAGCGATGCTGTTCGTCAGTGACGACTAAAGCTAGCTTATGGAAAATCACATCATCTTGGATTAGTGCGTGCGTGCCAATAAGTAAATCAATCGACCCGTTCGCAAGGTCTTCTAATAGGACTTTTCGATTTTTCGGCTTGGTGCTCCCAGTTAGAAGAGCCACTTCATAAGGTGTATGTTCAAACAGTTCTGAAATGGTTTGATAATGTTGTTCGGCTAATATTTCAGTCGGAGCCATCAATGCTCCTTGATAACCAGACAAAATAGTCGCAACAAAAGCAATCACCGCAACCACAGTCTTCCCACTTCCAACATCACCTTGCAACAAGCGGTTCATTTGCTTGCCTGAGGCAGTGTCTGTTCTTATTTCTTTTATTACCCTCTTTTGGGCATTGGTCAATTCGAAAGGCAAATGCTTCTTGTAGAAAGAATTCAAATAATCACCCACTTTGGTAAACACAAATCCTTTGAGCTTTGCATTCCTATTGGCGGAGTAGCGAAGGATGTTCAATTGAATAAAAAACAACTCTTCGAACTTCAAGCGAAACTCTGCATCACGCAGTAGAAGAGGAGTCTTGGGGAAATGGATATTTTCTAACGCATCGTGTAGTGGCATCAACTTCATCGTCTCAATCACATTGGAC
>CAZLGI010000113.1:0-5725 GCA_964558995.1 uncultured Carnobacteriaceae bacterium
AAAAAAATGAAAGAAAAAAATTTTTTGATATTTCAGGAAATACCTTGAATCCTTCTTACTCGCTTCCCAAAATATTATGGATGAAAGAACAGATGCCAGATGTCTATAAAAAAACCTATAAGTTCCTACAATCTAATAGTTATATCGTCTACAAGCTAACCAATGTTTTTTCTCAAGATATTTCACAATCTTATGGCTATCAATGCTTTGATATGAAAAAGGGCATCATGGATGAACAGATATGTGAAGAAGTCGGTTTAGATATCGATAAGATTCCAAAAATTAGTAAGTGTCATGAAGTTGTTGGGCTTATAGATGAAAGAGGATCTTTTGAGACAGGACTACCCGTTGGTATTCCCGTTGTTGCTGGAGGGCTAGATGCTGCCTGTGGTGCATTGGGAGTTGGTGTTATTCTTGATGGTGAGACGCAAGAACAAGGTGGGCAGGCTGGTGGCATGAGTATCTGTCTGGATAAATATAAAGCAGACCCAAAACTTATTTTAAGTTACCATGTTGTACCAGACAAATGGCTACTTCAAGGTGGAACAGTAGGTGGAGCAGGGGTTCCAAAGTGGTTTTTAAACCATTTTGGAGAAGTTGAGAAACAAAATGCGATTACTAATAATACCAACCCTTATTACGAAATGGATTTATTGGCAGAAAAAACCCCAGTAGGAGCAGAGGGGATGATTTTTTTACCATATATGGCAGGTGAAAGGTCTCCTATTTGGAATCCGAATGCTAAGGGCGTATTTTATGGGGTTGATTTCACTAAAACGCGCGGACATTTTATTAGAGCGATTGAAGAAGGTGTCGCATTTTCACTGAATCATAACCTAAAAGTGGCAGAAGATGCGGGCGTAAAAATTAAAAATTTAAGAGCCATGGGTGGTGCGGCCAATAGCGAACTTTGGCTACAAATAAAAGCCGATATTACGAATAAAGAAATCGTGGTTCCGTCTTCTGATACTGCAACCACCTTAGGTGCTGCCATATTGGCGGGTGTAGGCGTTGGGATATATAAAGATTTTGAAGAAGCGATTAATAAAATTGTCGTTATAAAAAAAGTTTTTAAACCTAATAAAGGAAATGTAAAAACATATAAAACGAATTATTCTAAATATATTAGTTTATATAAGCAATTAGAAATTTTAATGACTGAAGACTTACAAGAAGAAAAGGATGAATAACTGATGACTAATAATAATATCCCTCAAAAAACTCTAGCAGATGGTTCGAAAATGCCGTGCATTGGAATGGGAACTTTCGGATCCGATCGTTTCACGCCCGAGCAAGTTTCCGAAGCAGTAGCAGGCGCTTTAAAAGCTGGCTATCGCCTCTTTGATTGTGCTTCTGTATATGGTAACGAGGACTTAATTGGTGAAGTCTTTAATCGTGCGATTAAAGAGAACATTGTTACAAGGGAAGAGCTGTTTATTACTTCAAAAGTATGGAACGATCAGCATGGGGAAGTGTTAAAAGCGTTAGATAAAACACTGACGGACCTGCAACTTGATTATGTGGATGCTTATTTTGTTCACTGGCCCTTCCCAAACTATCACGCCCCCTTTGCCAAACCGGATGATAGAAATCCCGATTCAAAACCATTTAATGTAGCTGATTTCATGAATACATGGCACCAAATGGAAGAAGCCTATGATAAAGGACTTGTTAAGCATATCGGTATGTCTAATATGACAATCCCGAAATTAGAGGCTGTACTTCCACTATGCAGAATTAAACCAACATTAATTGAAATGGAATTACACCCATCGTTCCAACAACCCGAACTGTACGATTATTGCGTAGCGAATGCTATTCAACCTATCGCATTTTGTCCAATCGGTTCTCCTAATCGTCCGGACAGAGATAAAACACAAGAAGATATTGTAGATATACAAATGCCTGAAATTGTTGAAATTGCAAAAAAACATCATATTCACCCTGCAGTCGTCTGTTTGAAATGGGCCGTGCAAAGAGGACAAGTTCCGATTCCATTTTCGGTGGTAGAAGCAGAGTACATGAGTAACTTGAACTCAACTGTGTCAAATCCGTTAACAGATGAAGAAATGGAAAGTATTCGTAAAAGTGACAAAAATTCTCGATTGATAAAGGGCCAAGTGTTCTTGTGGGAACATGCGGAAAGTTGGGAAGATTTATGGGATATGAATGGCGAAATCACTAAATAAATAGATGAATAGTAGGTGGCGTACATGTTAAAAGGAATTTCAAGTGTTGTGAGTCCAGAGATATTAAAGACTATTTCAGAGATGGGTCATGGGGATGAATTATTACTAGCAGATGGTAATTATCCCATTTTTGGTCAACCTGATAATGTTCTCCGTCTTGATGGACATGGTATCCCCCAAATATTAGAAGCTATCTTAAAATTATATCCTTTAGATGAATATGTAGAAAATCCCGTTACATTTATGGATGTATTACCGGATGATCCGTATGTTCCTACTATTTGGGAAGAATATGAAAGCATTATTAGCAGCAGTGAAGCGAGCAAAATTGGCATTACTAAAATTCATAAAAGTGCGTTTTATGAACAAGGTAAGAAGACTTTTGCTGTCATAAAAACAAGTGAAAGGGCCCTTTATGCAAATGTGATTCTTAAAAAAGGGGTCGTTAAGTAAGTAGGAGGTTCCTGCACTGACACTATGAGTAAAAGGAGAAATAAATGAAAATATTAGCAGTAACCGGATTAGGTAAAATGGAGCTTCAAGAGAGTGAAATACCGAAAATAACAAGTAATCAAGTGTTAATCCAAGTTGCGTACTGTGGCGTCTGTGGCTCTGACTTACCCAGGTATTTTGAGGGAGGGGTTCACGCCTTTCCTCAGGTACTCGGCCACGAGTTCTCAGGCGTGGTTACAGAAGTTGGCTCAGAAGTGAGAAAACTTAAAAAGGGTGACAGAGTAGCGGTTGCGCCACTTATCCCCTTAACACCTCCTGAAGATTGGGCAGGAAATAATCCTGCGATGGGAGGAGAATATAGTTTTATCGGCTCGCGCCAACAAGGAGCAATGGCAGAATTCATTGCTGTGCCAGAAAGAAACTGTATTAAAGTGCCAGATAGTTTACCATTGGATAAAGCAGCTTTAGTTGAACCCCTTACAGTAGCGATTCATGGTGTTGAGAGGCTGAAAATAAAAGCGGGAACAAGTGTACTTGTCCTTGGATCCGGTACGATTGGCTTATTAGTAATAGCCGTTCTTAGAGCAAGAGGCGTAGGGGAAATTGTAGCAGTAGACGTGAGTGATAATAAGTTAAAACTAGCCCAAAAGGTTGGGGCTGATGCCGTTATTAATCCTTTAAAAGAGTCACTGGAGGAGTACTATTCAGCACATGCAAATCCAGAAGTAGTTATTGAAACTGCTGGAAGTCCCATCACACAAAAGCAGTCGTTACAATTCGTTTCTAAGATGGGCCAGATTTGTTATGTCGGAACGATGACAAAGCCCATTACCTTCGAACCAGAAGAATTTGAACAAATTTTGAGAAAAGAAGTCATTCTGACTGGCGCGTGGATGTCTTATTCTTCTCCTTTCCCAGGTTATGAATGGGATGCGGCTCTGAGATACCTTGATACAGGAGAAGTTGATGTCACGCCCTTTATTACAGGCGTATACAGCCTAGAAGATAAAGCATTGCCGTTTGATTTACTTGTTAAAGAAGGATCAGAACATATTAAAGTTTTATATAAAATTAATCAACTGTAGATAAAAAGAGCTTTTAGTTTTGAGGTCACTTCATTTGATATATAGACATCTTTTTTATATTTAGTGAATAATTCGTACTTCTAATTTTTTAGTTATTTTGTGTAAATCTTTGGATCTTACTTTTAAAATGTGATTCTTGCATTTTAATTAATCCATTGGTCAATTGAAAATGCTTTTTCAAAGAGTGAAATTAAGTTTCTCTATTTTTTAAGATAACGAATAAAATTAAATGTTTGTAATTTAAAAGATGAGTGTATGTAAAGTATTTGAGTTAGTTTAAATACTTGTATTTGTTCAGATAGTTTCCATAACTTTTCATTTTAACAACATTATAAATTTTCACTAGTGTTGCATTAAAATGACGCAATCTAATTTATCGCAAAACACAAAAAATCCTTTACAATGGTTGGTAAGATGACGTATCCAAGACCACTATAAAGGACCAATACTATGGATAAGCGTATACGAAAAACTTCATTTTGTAAATGGATTGAACCTGCTTCGTTCAAATATTTGCCTGCAGACTTACAGAGGCAGATTGCGCAAACAAATGCCTCTGTTAAAAAGTTCGATTTCCATTCCTTTCTCAAGCTGATGCTCCTTGCCGTTTCCTCCCAGAAAGAAAGTCTGCGTGATATTGAAGCGGGGCTTCTAAACCCCCATCTCCAATCGGAGCTGGGTTTCGAGTCCTTGAGCCACACACAGATTTCGCGGACGCTTCGTGGGTATGATGCGGCCATAATGGAAAACATTTTTTCCTACCTGCTTTCACTGATTCATCTGGAAGAAAAAGGAATGGGTCAGTCAAAGGCGTACATTATTGATTCGACCACTTTTTCGCTCAACAAAACGCGCTACCTTGGGCAGAGTTTCGGACGACCAAGTCAGGGATAAAGCTCCATCTCCGGCTGGCATTATTGAAGCCGGGAGACGCTTACCCGGATAAAGTAACGGTGACGAATGCCAGCGTTCACGACGTGAACCAACTGGAGATACTGATCGACCAAAAGCTGGCGACCTACATTTTTGACCGTGGGTACCTGGATTTTGAACTGTTCGATCGCCTCGCCAACGATGGTTTTTTCTTCATCTCCCGGATTAAGAAGAACACCATCGTTCACGTTATGAACCACTATGAGGTTGCGGAGAAAGGCCTCGTTGACAGCGACCAAATGGTCGTTTTGGGCGGGAGTAACGCTTACCTCACGGATCCTTACCGACTGGTGGAAGTGGACGATACCCAAGGAAATCCCTTGCGGCTAATCACCAACCACTTCGACTTGTCGTCTGAAGAGATCAGCCAGATGTATCGCTCCCGCTGGGAAATTGAGCTGTTTTTCAAGCACTTAAAACAGCAGACGACGGTCAAAAAGTTTTATAGCCGGGACGAGAACGGCCTGATTAATCAGCTCTATATCGCCTTGATTGTACAACTTCTGACCTATCTGGTCAGGCTGCATGCAAAATCGCCACTGACCAGCTTGACGGTGATGAGGTATCTTCTCGCTTCTCTGTGGGAAGAAGCGTCGGTTTGGGTTATCCATATACGCGGGAAGCCTTAATAAAAGTAGAAGTGGGAATGGGAAAAGGAATATAAATGTAAAATAATTATAGAAAAATATATTTATTACAATCTGGAAAGAGTCATCTTTTGCGCGAGCATGGTCTTTTTTTGCTTTTTTCAGCGTACAACAAATACTGATTTGCTTTTTATAGTTTATGCAACTAGTGATAAATTTTAAAAAAAGATATTATTTACAGATAAGGAAATAATTTTCTTTAGTAACATTTACCTTAAATATTGGAATATCTTTAATTTCATTGAATTTATAATTATTTTTTGGTTTAAAACAGTCATTTCTTCTATGGACATAAACGATGATTATATCGTAACCTTAATAAGGAAGCGTTAACAAATATAGGTTTTGTTAGTTCTAAATTTTATTAATATAGAAAAGGGAGGGTGAGGAATAGAAAACTTAAATGTGTAGGTATAGA
>CAZLGI010000114.1:0-5670 GCA_964558995.1 uncultured Carnobacteriaceae bacterium
TCGGTTTGCGGCTTTGCCAACAATCAACATGGCATCCAAAACACTATCGGTAAGTGTCCCAGTATTCAATACAATGGCATCTGCAATGGTAGCAACTTCTTCCATTTCTTCCGCCGCATAAGCCATCATCGGAGACGCACTAATTGCCAATAATGCATTAGCCACATCATTTGTAACGACTTGATTAGTAATATTATGAATCAAAGGTTGTTTATTTCGAATGTCTTCAATCGATACACTCATAGTATTTGACCTCTTTTCATTAATTGCTTTACAAAAACCATTCCAATGATTGTGCCTGCCAAAGAGCTTAAGAAAAAGCCTGGCAAAAAGGCGAATAGAGTGGCTTCTTGCGACAAGACGATACGTGCAATCGGATAACTTAACAAAGCTCCAATAATACCGGAGCCGATTAATTCACCCGCAGCCAGTGACCAAGTTTTTCGCCAATAACGGAAAAAGAATCCTGATAACAAGGCGCCAACCATACTTCCTGGAAATGCCAAAAGCGATCCCGTACCCGTCATGTTCCGCAGTAAAGAAACACCAAACGCTTGCAGCAAACTATACCAAGGACCAAGAAGGGCACTCGTCACGATATTCATCATATGTTGCAAGGGGGCAATCCTGACAAATCCCAGTGAAATCACAAATAGGCTGCTACCAATATAGCCAATCGCGATAATTAAAGCTGTTTGAACCATTTTTCTTGTGTTCATTTTCTAACCTCCTTTAAAAACAAAAAACCACTTCGCATCCTGTCGGAGAAAAGTGGTTTGGAATCAATAATTGGGTTGAAATAACTATCGACGCCACTTTCCTACGCTGGTATTATCCAGATCAGGTCCAAGGGTCAGGTATATTCCTATCTCAGCTCGGCATTTCATCCAAAGCTCCCCTAGTGGTATATATGTAATTTTCATAAGTCTAACATAGATTTTTATTTCTGGCGACCGACTTCTTTTTTTTCTGAATTCCGCCCTAAATCTGATACAATAAGAGAGACACTAATACTCAACATCATGTAACATTGAGAGGAGCGCACCCTTGTTATACATTAAAACAATCACCTTTCCCGATCGTGAAAGTGAATTTGATTTTTTTATCGATATTAAGCGGACGGTTTATGATTCCTACTATCCATTTCAAGTTCTTAGCACGCAAGGACTCAATCGAATTGATTTTGAACCAATTACGATTTTGTATGGTGGCAATGGATCCGGAAAAACGACTGCTCTAAATATCATCGCGGAAACATTGCAACTTGAACGCCAATCAAAATATAATCGTTCGAACTTCTTTGATGATTATCTGAATTTTTGTAACATTGATCGGTTACATTCCATCCCTTCACACAGCCGGATTATTACAAGTGATGATGTCTTCGATTATATTTTGAACATTCGAACACTCAATGAAGGCATCGACGAGACGCGAGAGGATATGTTTGAAGAATACCTTGAGTTGAAGCATTTGAAATTTCAATTGAAGTCCTTAGACGATTACGAACAATTGCGCAAAGTTGTCGAAGCACGTCGAAAGACTCAATCGAAATTTGTGCGACATGAGCTACCAGATAACGTGCGTGAATACTCTAATGGCGAGAATGCCTTTCATTATTTCACAAACAAAATTGAAGAAAATGGCCTTTACTTATTGGATGAGCCGGAAAATAGTTTGTCACCAGAACGACAGCTGGAACTGAAACAATTTATAGAAGATTCGGCACGTTTCTTTGGTTGTCAATTTGTTATTGCTACACACTCGCCTTTTATGCTGGCAATGAATGAAGCCAAAATTTATGATTTGGATGCCCAACAGGTTGCAGTTAAGAAGTGGACAGAATTAGGAAACGTCCGCACTTATTTTGATTTTTTTCAAAAACATCGCGAAGATTTTTTAGAATGATATACTAGATTAAATGGAGGGATTTATAATGAAAGAGATTAAGTTGAATACTGGAATTATGATGCCAATTGTTGGTTCAGGTACGAACACTTACGGAAAAGAAAACAATGACTACAGCGCACCGATAAACGGCGATACGACCGAGTTGGACAGTGCGATTGCGGCAGGTTATCGCCATTTTGATACAGCTATCTCCTATCGAAATGAAGCCGTTGTTGGGGATGCAATCAAAAAGAGCGGTCTTCCTCGCGAAGAATTTTTCATTACGTCTAAAATACCTGGCCGATCTCCTCACTTCGATAACGACGAGGCAGTTCGTCAGTCAGTTAAGCAGAGTTTAGAGGCCTTACAGACTGATTATATTGATCTTTACCTGATTCATCACCCTTGGGACGATTTGGATCATATGGTCGCAGTTTGGAAAGTTCTCGAAGACTATGTTGATAAAGGCGTCTTGAAATCAATTGGAGTGTCTAACTTTGATGAGAAGCAATTAGCACATATGATTGAACATGCCCGCATCAAGCCTTCGACAAATCAAATTAAATCGCATCCAGGTGATTGGAATGATGACCTTGTTTCTTATTCATTGGCAAACGACGTCATTCCAGTCGCTTGGGGACCAATCTCGCGGACTGACAACGAAGCAAAAGCAAAACTAACCGAAATCGGTGAAAAATATGGCAAAAATTGGGCTCAAGTTAGCCTGCGTTATCAATTAGAACGTGGTATTGTGGTGATCCCAAAATCTCACAATGCAGAGCGTCAAAAAGAAAATCTAAACTTATTCGATTTTAAACTGACTCAAAAAGAACAAGCGATTATTAAGGGGCTATAAGGAGTGTAAAGATGTTAGTCAAATTATTAGAACCGTTAAATGTACCAGATGAAATAATAGAAGAATTAGCGAAACCAATTAAGGAAAGCGGTCATGACTTTGTTTACTATAGTGAAAAAACAACCGATACCGCTGAACTGATTAAACGCAGCGAAGGAGCGGACGTGGTGATGATTGCCAACAATCCGTATTCAACTGAGGTCATCGACCAGACTGAATCCTTAAAACTCATTAACGTTGCCTTCACGGGTGTTGACCATGTCGGGATTGCAGATGCGAAAAATCAAGATATTCTAGTTGCCAATGCGGCAGGTTATGCGAACCAAGCAGTGGCAGAACTCGTTATCGGTTTAACGCTAGACGTTTACCGCCGAATTTCTCAAGGTGATAAAGACATTCGCCAAGAAAGTTACCCAGGACCTTTCCAAGGTAGCGAAATCAAAGGGAAAACGGTAGGGATTGTTGGTACTGGTAAAATCGGTTTAGAAACAGCAGCTTTATTCAAAGCCTTTGGAACTAAGTTAATTGGTACCAATCGTTCACACAGTCCTGAAGGGGAAGCGCTAGGAATTGAGTATATGAATTTAGACCAACTTCTAGAGCAGGCTGACATCGTGACCCTTCATGTGCCGTTAACGCCAGATACGAAACACATGATTTCAAAAGAAAAACTTACTTTGATGAAAAAATCTGCGATTCTAATTAACTGTGCTCGCGGACCAATCGTTGACAACGCAGCATTAACAGCTTCATTAAATAAAGGACAAATTGCAGGAGCAGGTATTGACGTGTTCGATATGGAACCACCAATTCCAGGCGATTACCCATTATTGCAAGCTAAAAATGCTGTCCTAACGCCACACGTTGGCTTCTTAACAAATGAAGCAATGGAAATGCGTGCAGAAATTGCCTTTGAAAACACAATGGCATTCTTAAACAATGATCCACAGAACATTATTAAGAGATAAAAAAATAAGGAAGTGTTCGACTCGATATCTGAGTCGTTCACTTCCTTATTTTATACTGCTGGTCGGTCTTCTGGTTGTTGATTGCCATCTAGCCAGTTTTCAAGTGGCTTTTGGAAATAAGTAATAAAGATGTCTAAAATTTTGCCGATCGATACTGAGGCAGCAATGGTCCCAACACCGATTGAACCGAATGATCTTAGGAAAATTAGACAAATCGCGCCAGCTACAATGACGTTGATGACATCACCGATGATTTTTGCTTTTCCAAAAGGCATTTTGAAAACGCTGCTGATTACTTTGGTTAATTCATCGTAAGGCATGAGCGTAAAGTTCGCATTTGAATAACCGAACAAGCCACCAGCGACTAAAAATAAACTAACAATTAAGTACAAGGCTTGCAGCAATATGGTTTCAGCTGGCGGTAACGCCCAGTTAACGAGAGCTAAGCTTGTATTAATAAAGAATCCAAATAAAAAAGCAATCATCAATTGGATGAGAGCACCTTTCCATTCAAACTTTTTAGTTAAAAGAACTTGGATCATAATATAAAGAACATGAGCAACGATCGTCGTAACTCCGATTGTAATCCCTGTTGTCAATGATATGGCATAGGGTAACGAAGAAACTGGAGAAACTCCGAGGTTCGCTGTGATGGATAAGCTAACACCGAGTGCTAAGAAAAATAAGCCCACGACGTACAAAACGAATCGCTTCCATCCAAATAAAAGATTCAAATGGCTTCCTCCTTAAAATGTGTACACTTAACTATATCACAGAATTAACGAAAAGATAAGACCAGCAATATCCATCACTTTGTTCAAAAAGTCGCCAGAAATCACTCACTGAAATAGCCCAAGATACAGATAAGTGATATACTCATTAATAGGATTAAATATAAATGAGAACACTTATAAATGAAGGGAAGAATGCATGAATGGCACAAGAATTAAAGAAACGCACTGAGGTAGCAGAGGAATTAAAATGGGATTTAACAGCTTTATTTAAGAACCGTGAGGAATGTGAAGCGGCTTTTGAAGAAGTAAAAAAAGCTGTTGATACTTTTGTTGATAAATATGATGGAAACCTATCAAGTGTCGACATGATTTTGGCTGCCTTGAATGACTATGAAGCCCTCTTAGCAGCAATGTCAAAAGTCCGTCAGTATTCATCATTACCAGTTTCAGCTGACATTACCGATTCTGAAGCAATGAGTTATTCACGTTCTGTTGGTAATGCAATGGCAGGTTTAGGTGCAAAGTTGACCTTCTTTGACTCACAATTGACAGCAACAGACGAAGCAATCTTAGATCAAGTAGCTGAGAAAGATCCACGTTACGATGCACACGTTCGTAAAACCAAACAGCGAAAAGATATGCAGTTAGATCCTGCTGTTGAGAAGGCGTTGGCCCAATTAAGCCCAACCTTAAATGCTCCGCAACAAATCTTTGAACAAGCACGTTCAGCAGATATGGATTTCGGCACCTTTACCGTTGATGGGGTAGAGTACCCACTCAGCTACGTGCTCTATGAAGACTACTATATGTATCACCGCGACACAGACATTCGCCGCGCTGCTTTCAAAAAACTTTCCGAAGTGATGGCGGAGCACAAGAATGTCGTGGCGACGGCTTATTATACTCAAGTACAAAAAGAAAAGACCTTAGCAACCATGCGCGGGTATGATTCAGTCATTGATTACTTATTGGTTAGCCAGGAAGTTGATCAGGACTTGTATCACCGTCAAATTGATATGTTAATGGAAGACTTTGCACCAGTTATGCGTAAGTTTATCACTCACGTAAAAGAAGAGAGTGGCCTAGACACCATGCATTACGCCGACCTGAAAATCGATTTAGATCCTGACTTTTCACCAGAGGTCACAATTGAAGAAACGCAAGAAATGGTGAAGGAGGCGTTAGCGCCGCTAGGGGAAGACTATGTGAATTTAATTTTGCG
>CAZLGI010000115.1:0-5666 GCA_964558995.1 uncultured Carnobacteriaceae bacterium
GTTTGCGGTGATGGAAACTAATAGACAAGTCATTTTGATGACAAATGAAAACAATTCATCACATTTCGCCTATCTTCTTATTGATGAAGGTACGGCCGAAGAATAGATACTTGAGACACTGAGTAAAGATAAAAAATCGCTTTATGATGAATTATACAAAGAAAAACGGATTGACATTACTTTTATTTTTTTGCGAGTTCCATGTTATCGCCATGCTTAACGAAGACCATGCTGGCTAATGCTATACCGAAACAAATGACCGCAAATAGAAACAATAAGTCATTTGTTTGGAAGATATCTTGAATCGCACCATAAGTAATCGGACTAACAATTGCTGCTGTAAATGAAAATAAATAATAATAACCAGTGAATGATCCAATTGATTTATCAGCTGAAAATTCTAACACCATTGGCAAGGAATTTATATTAATACATGCCCAACAAGCTCCCCCTGCGATTAATAGAATTTGCACGACCCATTGTTTTGGCTCAGCTAGGATAGGTAAAAACAAAATAATAATTCCAACTAAACCAATTAAAATAACTTTTTTTCGTCCAAACTTTTGAGCTAGTAAGCCAGCTGGAATTGCGAAAATTAAAAACGTTAGTGAAAATCCAGTTAACATCATTGTTGCCTGACCACCAGAAATTCCATATGTGTTCGTTGCATATAAAGTAAAGAATGTTTCAATAGCATTAAAACCTAAAAACCATGAAAAAATAGCGATTAATAAAGCAACGAGACTTACTTTTTTACTTTTTGATAAGGCAAGAAAAGCAGTGATACTTCTTTGTTTATCTTCTTCATCTTCTTCATCTTCTTTTCCCCTATAGAGCGCCATCGCAGTTAGGGATTGCTGACTCCAACGATTAGCGACAGTGTCTCGGATTGGAATGCCGTTTTTCTTTTTGAATCTTAAAGAATCTGGTTCGCGGATATATTTCATTAGAACAAGTAAGGCAATCATCATAATCACGGTTGCCATGAAGAAGGCGTAAAATTTACTTTCATCAATATCAGATAAAATTCCACCTACAAAGAAAGCAATAATCGAACCAAGGCCACCCATCATATTGATAATACCGTTTGCTTCACTTCTAAGAGGTGCTGGGGTAACATCTGGCATCAAGGAAATAACCGGGCTTCGCCACAACGCCATAATTAAATTAAAGGCAATAATGGTAACCATAAAGGCAACTAACGTTTGTTGCAGTGGGACTAAAGAAAAGATCACGGCACAGATGGGTAAACCACATATAATCCATGGCATTCGCCGTCCTACTCTTGTCCGCGTGTTATCACTCCAGGCACCAATTAATGGTTGAAAGATCACACCAAAAAAGTTATCGATGGTCATAATCGTTCCAATCAGTGTTCCACTTAAGAAGAAACGTTCGCTTAAAATCAATGGTACTTGAGAATTATAGATTGACCAGGCAAGACTTGACGCTAGAAAACCAAAACCGATAAGAAACGTCTGCTTATAATTTAGCTTGAGCTTTTTTTCCTTGACATTTGTCTCCATTGTTTCCCTCCTCGTTAGATAGAAAGACCTAATGATTGCACGCTTGCTAATGCTGATTTTCCATTATCTTCCTGAAATTGTTTCCTTAATTGAATCGCTTTTTCTGGAAGATTCGTCATAATCGCATTAACTCCTAATAATAAGGCACCATTAATATGAGCTTCTTCGTCTGCCGTCCACACATGCACCTTAAGTCCTTGTTTATGACAGTTTATAACAAAATCCTTTTGTTTCATGCTATTAATCATAGGATGGATTGCCTTTACCCCTACACGCTCAGCGTAAGCCCACGCTTCAAACTGAATGTCAGAGGTTAAAATCGCACAACGCTCCGCTCCAACTAGTTGAGACATGCGATTCATAGACTCATGATTAAATGAACTAAATAATACTTGCTCTCGCATTCCAATATTATCAACGCACTCTAACACTTCTTCTTCTATTCCAGGATAAAAATAATTGCTGTTTTTAAGCTCAATGTTGATTGTTAAAGCCGTATCTTTTGTTAATAAAAGTGCTTCTTCTAATAAAATAATCGTTTTATCTTCAGCATGAGCGACATGTGGTGAAGATAAGGTTAATTCTTGAACCTCTGCCCAAGTTGATTCTTCAACCAGTTTATTGACACCTGTTAGTCGTTTGAAATTTTCATCATGGTAAACAATTAATTCGCCGTCTTTCGTTCGTTGCACATCCAGTTCGATTCCCTCTGCCCCATCATCAATCGCTCGTTGAAAAGCAGCACGGGTATTTTCGATATAAGTATGACTTGATCCCCGATGAGCCCAAATTTCAGTTTTCATGTTTTCTCACTCCTAAAGTTTTTATTTCATAATGTTAGTATAACTTAATATTGTTAATTCAGTGTAAAGTTTGTCAGGTTAAATGAAGTAAACGGTAATTTTTTGAAATATTCCCCACCAAACTCAAAACAAAAAATCCCAACAACACCAGCCAAACGCTAGTGTTATTGGGCAAATATCTTTATTTTCCTAACATTGTTAAAGCAATACGACCTTTATGCAAATCAATGGATTCAATCCAAACTGTTACGATGTCTCCTACACTGACAACATCAGTTGGATGCTTCACAAAGTTATTACTTAATTTAGAAATGTGAACAAGGCCGTCTTGTTTCACTCCGATATCAACAAATGCGCCAAAATCGACAACATTTCGTACGGTTCCTTCCATTTCCATGCCCTCTTTTAAGTCTTCCATTGTTAAAACATCTTGTCTCAATAATGGTTGGGCAATATCATCACGCAAATCTCGTCCAGGTTTCGCTAAGCCAGCTAGGATATCTTTCAATGTTTCTTTTCCTAAGCCAGTCTCTTCTCGAACAAGGCGTTTGTCTAATTTTTCTAACTCAACGCGAGCTTTTTCAGTTCCAACATCTTCCAAAGTCAATGATGCTAATTCTAAAACTTTTTTCGCTTCATTATAGCTCTCTGGGTGAATGTCAGTATTATCTAAAATGTTTTTACCATCTAAGATTCGTAAAAATCCAGCTGCTTGTTCAAATGCCTTTGGTCCAAGACGAGGCACTTTCTTCAATTGAGTACGGCCAGTAAAAGCACCATTTTCTTCACGATATTTTACAACGTTATTTGCTGTGGTCTTATTTAGACCAGAAATGTGTTGTAACAAAGGTGCGCTGGCAGTATTTAAGTTTACGCCAACTTGGTTAACCGCAGTTTCAACGACAAAATCAAGTCGATCGGTTAATTGTTTTTGAGACACGTCATGTTGGTATTGACCAACACCAACTGATTTTGGATCAATCTTAACCAATTCAGCTAGTGGATCTTGCAAACGACGACCAATACTCACGGCACTACGCTCTTCAACTTGAAGATTCGGGAACTCTTCACGTGCAACATCACTTGCTGAATAAACTGAAGCCCCTGCTTCGTTAACAATTACAAAATAAATATCTTGTTCCATCTCTTTAATAATTTCAGATACAAATAATTCAGACTCACGGCTCGCTGTACCGTTTCCGATTGCTACCATCTCAACTTTGAAATCTGTTAATAATTGACGGAATTCCGTTGCCGCTGCTGCTCTTTTTGCGCCAGATGCAGGTTTATGCGGATAAATAACCTGGATTTTAAGCACTTTTCCTGTCTCATCCACAATCGCCAACTTACAACCTGTACGGTAAGCGGGGTCAAAGCCCATCACAATTTTACCTTTCAAAGGCGGTTGCAAGAGTAAGTTTCGTAAGTTCTCACCAAAGACATTAATGGCTTGCTCTTCAGCAGCTTCAGTTAATTCATTACGAATTTCTCGTTCAATCGCCGGTCCAATGAAGCGCTGGTAACTATCTTCATAGGCAGCCTTAACATAAGGAACCACGATACTAGTGTTATCTTTAACAAAATGCTTACCTAAGTATTCGAAAATTTTCTGAGTATCAACTTCCATTGCGACTCTAAGAATACCCTCTTTTTCACCACGGTTAATGGCTAACATACGGTGAGGTTGAATCGAACGGATCGATTGAGAAAATTCATAGTACATTTCAAAAACACTTTTTTCATCTGCGTCTGCATCTTTCACAGCACTAGAAATCGTACCGAATTTACGTGTAAACTCACGAATTCTTTCACGGAATAACGGTTCATCGCCAACAATTTCAGCAATGATTTCGTGTGTGCCTTGTAAAACCTCTTCTATAGAAGGAAGCTCTTCTGTAATAAACTCTGCCCCTTTTTCTTCGACAGAGCCTTCAAGTGGAAAAGTCAGCATCCACTCAACAAAAGGCTCTAACCCTTTTTCACGCGCAATCGCTGCTTTGGTGCGTTTCTTTTTCTTGTAAGGTCGGTAAAGGTCTTCTACGCGCTGCATTTTATCCGCAGCCATAATTTCTTTTTCTAGTTCAGGGGTTAATTTATCTTGTTCTGAAATAATTCGAACAATTTCATCTTTTCTATTTTCTAATTGAAGTAAGTATTGGTTTCGCTCGTCGATTTCACGGATTTGAACTTCATCCAAAGACTCTGTTCGTTCTTTACGATAACGCGCAATAAAAGGAACCGTATTCCCCTCTGCTAATAAGCTTAACGTCGCCTCGATTTGTTTTGGTCTGTATTGAGCTAACTCCTTTTTTAATAAAGGGAGCACTCGTTCATTTATGCCATCTGCCACTTGTTAAAACTTCCTTTCGAGTTATAAATATACTTCAGAGTAACTGTCACCATCTGCATGTTTCTTAACGCCATAATGATGAAGCATTTTTTCTTTGTTAAACACGATGCCATGGAGCGTCCCGCCAAATACGGCACCGCCATCCATACCAATTTTATTATCTTGCAGCCAGATTTGAGAATTTTCTTTATCTTTATGCAAGTTATTCGTTGGTGTGTGACCGAATACGATTGTTTTACCCGTATTATTTTCACCTAGATAAAAGTCTTCACGAATCCAAACAAAATCTCTAGGTGCTGTATCGCGCCAATTTTTTTGCTCAAAATCAATACCTGCATGAACAAAGATATAATCATGCCATTCGTAATAATAAGGCAAATTTCGTAAAAAAGCTAATAAATTAGGATACTTATTTTTAATCTCAGTTGCCATTTCAGCGGGTTTTAGCAGTTCAATCAATTCCTTGCTGAGCAAACTTTCAATTGTTTTCAAGCCACCATTTATATAATAATTATCGACAAACTTATCTGGTTGCTCCAAAAAATTAGCTAAAATGCCTTCATGATTACCTTGCAAACTGATTGCTTGCTTTTCTTCAATTAATTGCCGAACATATTTCAAACTTTCTTTCGAATTTTCTCCACGATCAATTAAATCACCAAGAAACAAGAGTTGTTGCGTCTCTGGCTTCCAGTGTTCCAACATTTTTTTAAGCATCGAAATCTCACCATGGATATCGCCTATTACAAATAATTGCTTCTTCACCGTGTCACCACCTCTAAACTGTCCCTCTATTTTAACATATTCGATTCGCATTAGGGCAAACATTACCAAAACACGAACGTTAGTTAATTAAAATTTGATAATATTAATTTATTAGGTTGATTATGTAACCGAACTTCGCTATAATGTAAAAGTACTCGGGAGAATCAGAACAATGCTCTTATAATTTTATTCCTTTGAGACTAACGAGTAACAAATTAAACA
>CAZLGI010000116.1:0-5585 GCA_964558995.1 uncultured Carnobacteriaceae bacterium
ACAAAAAAGTAATATTTGTTTAATTGGTCCAACTGGATCAGGTAAAACATTCTTAGGTCAAACTCTTGCACGTCTTTTAAATGTTCCTTTCGCAATTGCAGATGCAACAAGTCTGACAGAAGCTGGGTATGTTGGTGAAGATGTAGAAAATATTCTATTGAAATTGATGCAAGCAGCAGATTATGATCTTGAACGCGCACAGCGTGGTATTATTTATATTGATGAGATTGATAAAATTGCCCGTAAAGGTGAAAATGTATCGATTACTCGCGATGTAAGTGGTGAAGGTGTGCAACAAGCGTTACTGAAAATTCTAGAAGGAACTGTTGCGAATGTTCCACCGCAAGGCGGTCGTAAACACCCACAACAAGAATTCATTCAGTTCGATACAACAAATATTCTCTTTATTGTAGGAGGAGCATTTGATGGTATTGAAAGTATTGTAAAAGAACGCTTAGGCGAAAAAGTTATCGGTTTTGGTACTGCAAAATCAAAAGAAGAGACTGAAAAAAGCTTAATGCAACAAATCATACCGGAAGATTTATTGAAGTTTGGATTAATTCCAGAGTTCATTGGTCGCTTGCCAATTATGGCAGCATTAGAAAAACTAACAGATGAAGATCTAGTTCGTATTCTAACTGAACCAAAGAACGCTTTGGTAAAACAATACCAAAAACTATTAGAAATTGACGGCGTATCATTAGAGTTCGAAGAAGCGGCTCTAAAACGAATTGCAGATAAAGCAATCGAACGTAATACTGGTGCGAGAGGCTTGCGCTCAATTATTGAGAACGTCATGCTTGACATTATGTATGAAATTCCAAGTCGTGAAGATATTACAAAAGTTATTATTACTGAGGACATCATTAATGGTGAAGGGAAACCTTTATTGTACGGTGATGACCAAAGACTAATTAGCTAGTATGTAGACAAATAGTGTAAAACCAATGTAGCGGATTTAAGCCATGCATTGGTTTTTTTACCTTTTTTCGCTAAATACTGTCAAAAAGAATGGATGTGTAAAGAATGCAAGTAACAGATGCAGAGATTATTATCAGTGCCGTTAGTCCCAAACAATACCCCTCAACTGGTTTACCAGAATTTGCTTTAGCTGGGAGATCGAACGTTGGGAAATCTTCATTTATTAATAAAATGATTAAACGGAAAGCACTAGCACGAACATCAAGTAAACCAGGGAAAACTCAAACATTGAACTATTACTTAATTAACCAAGCCTTTTACTTTGTCGACGTACCTGGCTATGGTTATGCAAAAGTATCTAAAACAGAACGTGCGAAGTGGGCAGAAATGCTGGATACCTATTTTACCCAAAGAGAAACACTTGGTCATGTTTTTCTTGTTGTAGATTTCCGTCACCCGCCAACGCAAGATGATATTCAAATGAAAGAATTCGTTAGTTATTATGATATTCCATTTACGGTTATCGCGACGAAAGTTGATAAAATACCTAAAGGAAAATGGAATCAACATGCTTCGAAAATCAGAAAAGGATTACAACTAACTCAAGAAGATCGCTTAGTTTTGTTCTCATCTGAAACAGGCGAAGGAAAAGACGAAGCGTGGAATATTATTAAGGCGTATTTGCCGTAAATAGCCACGCATTGTAAAAAGAATGTAAAAGGGCCAACATCTCTTGCTGAACTAGAACTATTTCGATATGATTCAGGCAGAATCCTTCAAAATACTTATGTACAGGAGCTCAAAGATGAAAAACATACTGTCAAATCGGTTTCGTTATACAAAGGAAGAACGTAGTTGGATTATGCAAGACTGGGCGAACTCTGCCTATTCAATCATGGTAACAACCGCCGTATTTCCACTCTTTTTTAAGAGCGTATCTGAATCGGCCGGTCTTGATAATGCAACTTCGACTGCCTACTTGGGTTATGCTAACTCAATCGGAACTCTATTAGTTGCTTTGCTTGCGCCAGTTCTAGGTGCCATGGCTGATTATAAAGATCAACGTATGCGGATGTTTACTGGCTTTACATTATTTGGAATTATTGCGACATTAGCATTCGCGTTTACACCAGGAGCAAGTTGGCAATATCTGTTTGCTTTTTATGTCATCTCTGCGATTGGTTTTTCTGGAGCAAATATCTTCTATGATGGGTCTTTAGTTGACGTTACAACGTCTTCACGGATGGACCGCATCTCGGCAGCAGGTTTCGGCTGGGGGTACATAGGAAGTTCAATTCCTTTTATTATTTTTATTTTCTTTCAATTGACTGGTATTCTACCTGTTTCTCAGGCAACGCTAGTAAAATTAGGCTTTGTCTTAACAGCAGTTTGGTGGTTTGTTTTTACGATTCCATATTGGAAAAATGTGGAGCAAAAATCATTTATTCCCCGTGAACCAGCATTGATAAGAAATAGTTTTTCACGCTTATCGCATACGTTAAAGAGTATTAAAGACCATAAACAAGTATTTTTATTTTTATTAGCCTATTTCTTCTATATTGATGGCGTTGGGACAATATTCAAAATGGCAACGGCAATCGGAAGTGATATTGGTCTTTCTGCCAATGATTTAATTGTCGTTATGCTTGTTGTACAATTTGTTGCGTTTCCGTTTTCGATTCTTTATGGAGTGCTTGCAAAACGATTTGGTGCCAAAAACATGATATTTGTCGGAATCATTACTTATACTTTTATTTGTATCTATGCACTCGGTTTAGATTCATTAAATACTTTTATTATTCTTGCCTTGCTAGTCGGGAGTGCTCAAGGTGGTATTCAATCACTTAGTCGTTCATTATTTGGACAACTAATTCCTGCTGGTCGTGCAAATGAATTTTTCGGTTTTTATAATATTTTTGGTAAATTTGCCGCAGTAGTAGGCCCACTTTTAGTTGGAATTATTTCTCAAGTAAGAGGAAATTCACTCGACGGCGTTTTTGCTTTAATCGTCTTATTTATTGTCGGTGGTATTTTGTTATTCTTTGTTAAAACACCAGACCATAGGCAAGCTACAGGTATTTCTGAGTAAATGTTAGTATAATTACGTGCAAAAACCTTGTAATTGCGTTCTGGATAGGGGTTTGATATAATATATTATGTATCTCTATGCGCATTTATGGAGAAGATTAAGAAGAGGTGGTGCACGTGGCAGTTCGAATTCCTGATGAAAAAGTCAATCAAATTCGTACAGAGACTAATATCGTTGATATAGTCAGTCAATATGTGCAGTTGAAAAAAAGAGGGAAAAACTACTTTGGTTTTTGTCCGTTTCATGATGAAAAGACGCCATCTTTTTCTGTAACAGATGAAAAACAAATTTTTCATTGTTTCAGTTGTGGTCGTGGTGGGAATGTATTTAAGTTTTTAATGGAAGTAGATGGGATTGGATTTGTTGAAGCTGTAAGTAAGGTAGCTGATATTTCTGACATTCCACTAGGTGTAGACCTATCGATTAACCAACCACGAAGTCCTCTACAAACAAAAAAAGATCAGCTTATTGAGATTCATGAACAGGCGGCAGCATATTATCATCAAATTTTGATGAATACTGTCACAGGGGAAGAAGCTTTAGCTTATCTGGAACGACGTGGGTTTACAGTTGATATTTTGGAAGAATTCCAAATTGGGTTTTCTCCATCTAATAAAACAACAACCCAACAAATATTAGCAAGAGAGAATTTTTCGAATGAATTATTACGAGAGTCAGGTATTTTCTCTGACCGAGATGATCCGAACGAATTCTTAGATCGCTTTAGTTCTCGAATTATTTTCCCATTGCGAAATGAGCGCGGAAAGGTCATTGCATTTTCTGGCAGGGTATTACCTGGTAAGGAAAATGAGCAAAATGATTCTAATTTCCATGAAGCAAAATATTTGAATAGTCCAGAAACAATTATTTTTTCAAAACGGAATTTTTTATTTAATTTAGATAAATCTCGTAAAGAGATGAGAAAATCTTCAGAGGTTATTTTGTTTGAAGGTTACATGGATGTCATTTCGGCATGGCAGGCAGGAATTAACAATGGTGTTGCTTCAATGGGAACAGCATTAGCTGATGAACAGATTCGTATTTTGAATAAATTAGTTGATTCGGTTGTCATTGCTTATGATGGTGACCGCGCAGGTGTTGAAGCTACTCAAAAAGCAGTTAGCCTGCTCGATCAAGGGAATCGCTTTGATATATCGATCTTTCCTTTACCACCTGGCATGGACCCCGATGATTATATTCAAGAAAAAGGTACCGAAGCCTTTCAACATGCGATTACCAATCAAAGGGAATCAGTCTTTCAGTTCCATTCTCGTTATATGAAGAGTCAATTGGACTTATCATCCGAAAAAAATCAAAGCCAATATTTAGAAGAAATGATTCGTTTATTAGTCAAAGTCGATTCGATTATTGAACGAGAACTTTACTTAAATGAATTGGCGGAGGAATTTGATGTTAGTCCAGATGTATTAAAAACACAATTGCAAGAATATCAGAAAAGTCACCTAACTTCTCAAAGAAAAGAAAAACGAGTGATTCAGCAACCTGTTTTCACAATCGAACCACCAACTAAGCGTAAAGAAAGTTTGGTTGAGATTAGTGAACGGCAATTGTTGTATCGGTTATTTCACTATGAGGAAGCTTGGACTTACTTACGTGAGTTAGCCCCTGATTTTAGTTTCACGGATGAAGCTTATCAAACAATCTATTTGCTTTATGATGGTTTTCGAGATCAAATTGGGAGTGTTGGTCATATTAACCAATTTCTTGACCAAGTTACTGATCCTCATTTAGCAAATAAAGTCAGTAGTATTGAGATGCTTGATTTACAAGCAGATTTATCTGAACAAGAGATTGAAGATTTGGTTCGGGTGAATGTCAGAACGATCTTAGAAATTAAACTTAAACAAAATCAAACGGATATGGTAACTGCAAAACGTGAAAACAATCGTGAACAAGGCATGCATCTACTGCAGTCGGTCATTCAACTGAAACGTGAACTAGAGCAACTAAAAAAATAATCCGTATGGTATGGGAGGAATTATTTTATGGCAATAGAAAAGAACAAAGATGGAAAAACACTACGACAAATTACAAATGCTGTAATTAAAGAACATAAATTATTAGGTACGATTTTTTATGATGAGCTGACAGATAAAGTGGCAACACCTTTTCAACTTAATGCGGATGAAATGGATAAGTTGATTCAAAAATTTGAAGATGGTGGAGTGAGTGTGGTCGATGAAGATGGTGGACCAACCCAACGCCAACTGAAAACAGCTGAGAAGAAAGATGAAAAAGAAGAGAAGGAAGAAGAAAAAGAAGAAGTTCTGACAGCTCCAGCTGGCGTAAAGATTGATGACCCTGTACGTATGTACTTAAAAGAAATCGGTCGTGTATCATTACTTACAGCAGCAGAAGAAGTTGAGCTAGCAAAACGTATCCTTAACGATGAGCATGAAGCGAAACAAGAATTAGCCGAAGCTAACTTGCGTTTAGTTGTTTCGATTGCGAAACGTTATGTCGGTCGTGGCATGCAATTCTTAGACTTAATCCAAGAAGGTAATATGGGATTAATGAAAGCAGTAGAAAAGTTTGACTATGAAAAAGGCTTTAA
>CAZLGI010000117.1:0-5526 GCA_964558995.1 uncultured Carnobacteriaceae bacterium
ACAAAGCAGCAGCTAAGTCACGTGTAATGTAAAGTGTTGCACCGTCTGATTTTTTAATTAGTGCAGGGTTTAGATTGTATTTTTCTAGGTCTACAATTGTTGCACCATTATCGACTTTTAGTAAGTTTTTCTCTTCTAATAAGTCAACAACTTCATCCATTTTATCGTTGTAAAAGGATTCGCCATTGAAGGAATCGAATGAAATATCTAACATGTCATAGATTTTCATGAATTCTTTTAAGGACTCACTGCGGAACCATTCCCATAAGCCTTTTGCTTCTTCATCCTCATCTTCTAACTTTTTGAACCAAGCACGAGCTTCGTCTTCTAGTTCTGGATTATTTTCGGCTTCTCTGTGGAACCTAACGTAAATTTTCAATAGCTCAGCAATTGGGTCTGCTTTAATTTTTTCTTCGCTTCCCCATTTTTTATAAGCAACGATTAATTTACCAAATTGAGTTCCCCAGTCTCCTAGGTAGTTAATCTTTACCGGCTTGTAGCCTACTTTTTCAACAATGTTAGCAAGTGCATTCCCAATTACGGTTGAGCGCAAGTGTCCCATAGAGATTGGCTTTGCGATGTTTGGTGAAGACATGTCGATTGGAACGTTGGCGCCTTTACCGATATCCACTTGACCGAATTCGTCTTTTTGTTCTGCAATTTCTTTTAAGACAACTTCACTAACAGCTGCTTTATTTAAGAAAAAGTTCAAATAAGGGCCCACTGGTTCAGTCTTCTCAATGAAGTCATGGTCAATTTTTTCCCCTAATTCAGTTGCAATCATTTGTGGTGCTTTGCGGAATGCCTTCGCCAAAGCAAAAGCTGGGAAAGCCAAGTCGCCATGTTCAGCATGTTTCGGCGCTTCTAATAAACCAAGCACGTCTTCTTCCGACAAATGCTCCTCAATATGTCGGTGAATTTCTTTTGCGATTAATAATTTATAATCCATTTTCATACTCCTTGTCCATGTGAGTTTCATAAAAAAAGCGTCCCCTTTTTGCTCTTGCAAAAGAGAGACGATCCATCATTCATTCAGATCGTTTATATCGTTCCAAACCTCACTGTATCTATCATAATATAGCAAGAAAACCGCTAATTGTCCATTATTTTTGCAGATTCGTATTCTTTGTAAATCCTTTTGCTTTGCCGTACAATCAAATTACCAAACATTAGGAGGTCAAACGATGCCTTGGACTGAATCAGATTATCCAGCAAGTTGGAAAACCTTTGATAACACAACCCGGCAAAAAGCGATTGACATTGGAAATGCGATGCTGAAAAATGGCTACAAAGAAGAGGATGCCATCCCGATTGCAACTGCTCAAGCAAAGGATTGGGCGGCAGACGCTACCGCAGCAGAGAAGAAAGAACTCGACGAAAAAGACCTTACCAAGCACAAAAAAGATCCGAATAATAAAGGCGCAACTTACATCGAAAATGATGTTCACGTTTTTTACGATAACGACGACAAAGTTTGGAAAGTCCAAACAGAAGGCGCCGATCAAGCAGCTAATACCTATGATACAAAAAAAGAAGCAATGAGTCGTGCGAAAGAAATCGCGGAGAACCGCGGGACGGATGTCATTTCGCATAAAAAAGAGTAGATATAGGCTCACGAATGTTTTTATCCCAGACCTAACCCCATTAAATAAAAAAGCTTCCCGTATTTTTACGGAAAGCTTTTTTTGACGTCATAAGATAAAACCAGCGTAATTTGCTTATTTACTCGTTTTAACCTGATAAAAAGTTTGAGTAATTTGGCGCCATATCTACCTAATTGTTGGCGAATTAAATCAGGGTTTTTTATGATAATCATTTGGCTTGTTGTATTTGTGGACAGGACGTCCCATAAGGCATCTAGATTATTTCCGTAATAATCTGGCAAATGGAGGGTTTCTTTTAGAATAGTATGCGTTGTCTCTCGGTCTGTCAGATCAGCACTATTAATGATATACTTTTCCATTCTATTCTTCCTCTCCATATAGTTGCTCAAAAGACGCATAGTGATCGTCCGTGTAGAAAATTAAGCCCTCTTCAGAGTAGACAATCCGCTCTGCATTCCGGTAGCCGCCTTCGTAATTAATATCGGCTTCATAATAATCGTAGTCTTCGGGCAACAAACCTTCCCAGTTGCCAAAATAATCTCCGCCAATTGACATACCTTCTGCGACTTCCCATAAATTACCCGCCTGACTGTCCCAGCCTAATTTACCAGCTTCTTGCTTCGTCAGGTAGTTTGGTGGTAATTCTTCATATAAATATAAATATTCGGCGACTTCTTCTTTTGTCGAATACCATTCCCCTTCAACTACGGTTTCCGTTTCGAAATCCGTTACGGCACAGGCAGTCAAAGCTCCAAACATTAAGAATAATAAGGTAATCCATTGAAATCTTTTCTTATTCATCATTATTTTCTTCAACTCTTTTTCACAAATTTTGTTCCGCAAGACGGACAAGTAATAGCCACTTTTCCACGTCCTTTTGGAATACGAACTTGTTGCTTACATTCCGGACAGTTATAAAAACGGTGGGTTTTCTTCTGTTGCGCTCGCTTCTTTTTCTTTTCTACTTTTTGTTTATTACGGTTAAAAAAAACTGTGATACGTGCTTTTTGTGCTAAAAATTGTTGATTTTGTTTATAATATTTATTTCGATCTTTTGAAAAGGTTCGGACATACATCCAAATGATTAGTCCAAATCCAAGCCATAAGATGGAATTATGTCTCAATAAAATTCCGATAACACCAATAACTCCTCCGACTTTTAGTAAAAAACGGGATAGTTGATCAATCGGATTAGCTTGTTGCATAATGTTTTGAATCCATAGTAGAATTTTTTTCATCTCTTTTTCGTTCACTCCTCTTCATTTGTGCCCTTCTATTATAACGCAACAAGGCGCGAACTGAACCAGACTTTCGAATGATTTTCAGAATTTACCTAGACATAAAAAAATAACAGGTAAGGTCGGTTAGGACTTTACCTGTTAATATGTGATTCTATGTTTTTATAACCTCTTGTTCAACTTCTACATCATGTTCATTCAGAATGCGACGGGATATTTTACGTAGTTCGTCTTGATTTGTAAAATCACCACTCAACAATTCTGGTAGGACATTTTCTAGAAAATAGCTAACACTAGCCAATTCTTTGAATAAAAGAATAGTCATCAAGGATTCTTCGAAAATTTCTGTAAATAAACTTTCCGGATTACCTTTTTGAATTTCACCAAATGATTCATATAGCAAATCAACTTTGTCAGCTACAGATAGGATTTTTCCTTCCAGAGTATCATCTTTGCCTTCCTTCAAGCGGTTGGCATAGATTTCTTGAAACTCAGTTGGTATTTCACTATTAATAAACTGGGCTGTCATCGTTTCCTCAACCTTTGCGAGTTGAGCACGTAAAGTTGGATCTGCGTATTTAACTGGGGTTTTTATATCCCCAATGAATAATTCAGTGTAATCGTGGTTCAAGGCTTTTTCATAGAGTGACTGCCAATTGACGGTTTGACCTTCGTGTTCTTCGACTGTTCCTAAAAACTGGGCAATTTTGGTTACCTTAAATGAATGAGCTGCGACTGAATGCTCTTGGTACTTAAATTTCCCTGGACAACGATAGATGTTTTCCAAATCACTTAAACTCTTAATATATTGGTGCATTCCCATAATTCTCATCCTCCTATGAAACATTGGTAAATTTTTACTATGTTATCACAGGAGTGAGGGGCATGCAAGTATTAAGCTGGTAAGTGTTTTCCGATACGTTTTTCCATATATTGCTGCACACCGTTGCGAGGGATATCTAATGCAACTGCTAATTCTCCATAAAGTAGTTCTTCTGCTTTACGCATATAGGTCTTGTCGGTTTGACCCATTTTTTTGTTTTTAGTCTCTGCAATGGCACCTTTCGCCTGTACAGTTTTAATTAATTGAACAAGGTCTGTGACATCATTTGTCTGAAGGATTTTTGAATATTTATCCTTTAGATTGCTTGCGTTGGTTGGCCCACCTGTTTCGGCTTCGATTGAAGGAATTGAATCAATCAATTCGTTAGCTGTTTCAACTGAAATGACAGGACGCATGAATACTTTAGTATCAACTGGTGTAAACACCGTTCCACTACGATACGCAGGTTGAAGCTTGTAATACATTCTCGCTTCTCCACCAATATCGAGTTCTTCAATCGCCTCAATTTGACAAACGCCTTCATTCCCGTAGACAACATAATCTTCTACTTGATACAATTTGTTTCCTCCTTTAGATTACCGCAGCAATTTGACTGACATATTTTGACTTTAAATTGCGCTATACATCTATTATACCATTCTTTTGCGATTCTCTCTAATCGGTCGGAATTTGTAGGGATTTGGCCCTTTTTAGTCTTCTACTTTTTCTTCTTTATTCTCTTTTGTATTTTCAACTAAATTGCTCATTTCTTCCAAGAATGCCGCCTGTTCTTCAGTTCTATCGATGGCTTCTGTGTGGTCCGTACGATTACCAAACACGTCAATGTGCTGTTGCAAGTTTGTGAAAAGGGTCGGCTCATCGCCTCCGTACTCACCATCTAAATTGATTTGAATTTTTTGATCGTCGTTGGAAGTAACTTTCACAAAGCTTGTGTTTACAGCTAAAACTTGTGGGTGATCAATGTGCTTACCGCCATTAATTGCCGCGCCAACGATCTGTAAAATTTCAAAAACATTGGTTGTTTTAACAACGAACAAAGAAAACTTCCCGTCACCTAAAATAATATTCGGATCTAACATTTCAAATCCACCCGTGGAATTTGTCAAAGCGATAAAGAACATTGAAGCTACGCCATCATAAACGCCGCCCTCATATTCAATTTTTGCATTGATTGGTTTTATGTAAGGCAACTTCTCAGCACCTTTGATTAAGTATGCTAAATAACCGAAAGCCGTTTTCAGTTTGACTGGTACTTCATAAGTGACATCAGTTAAATAACCACCCGCTGCAATATTTACAAAGTACTGATCATTCGCTTTCCCAATGTCCATTGGTATAACGTGACCCGCCGTAATCACTCGCGCCGCATCCAATAAATTCGCTCGTGGAATTCTCAACGCACGTGCATAGTCGTTCGTCGTCCCAGCTGGAATGATTCCTAATTTTGGACGGTGCGCTAAATCAGCAATCCCACTCACCACTTCATTTACGGTCCCATCTCCCCCTGCTGCAACGATTAAATCAAAACCAGCCAGAGCTGCTCGTCTAGCTTCTTTCCCTGTTGAGTTAGGTTCAGGCGTTGTCGCAAATGCGCTCGTTTCATAACCTGCTTCTTCCAAAATGTTTAATATATCTAACATGCTTTTTTTCAATTGTTCCCGTCCAGCTGACGGATTATAAATAACCCTTGCCCTCATATGCTTTTATCCTCGTCTTTCAAATGTATACTTTCTTAATCATTGTAAGAGATATAGCAATAATTATAACACATTCCGTTTTATTTATTTACTAGGATTAATTTAAGTTTATATATTTTTTTGGAATAATAATGATTGAAAAG
>CAZLGI010000118.1:0-5487 GCA_964558995.1 uncultured Carnobacteriaceae bacterium
AATCGAAACCTGGATAAAGAAAGCCATTATCCCCCAAAACCGGATCAAGAACCACGACCCCCTCTGGTTTCAAAAAGGCTTCTTTAATTTGGCGCACTAATTCGATTTGTTCAATCGAACCGAGGTAACCGACTAAAATCCCGTCAAATTCGAGCGATAGTGATTTCCAATGTTGGATAATTTTTTGAATTTCATCTGTTAAATCCAGAAAGGTATAATCAGAAAAATCGACTCCGGTGTGCGTGCTTAATAAGGCAGTCGGCAACACACTGACCACATTGTTCAAACAGCTCAAAACCGGTACCGCAACATTTAACGAAATCCGACAGCTTGCTGATATATCTTGTATGACTAATACTCTTGGTTGTTTCTTCTCTTCATTCATCAAATGTCAAAACCCTCATTTACTCATTCATTTCTTATATCTTTTACTATTGTACCAAAAGAAACGCAACTTGCGTTATATTTCGATTTTAATCCTGTGTTCCGTGTTATAATATATAAAACATTCGAAAGAAAGGTGTCGTATATGAAGCAAGAACACGATAGTATTAAACGCACCCATCGACTGGTGCTACTTTCCTTATTCGCTTCCTTAACCGTTGTGACTACTTTATTATTCCGCTTTCCGATTCCGTATGCGCAAGGCTACTTGAACGGGGGAGACGGCATCGTCATGTTAGCTGCTCTCGTACTCGGCCCATCAGCCGGCTTCTGGGTCGGCAGCATTGGTAGCATGTTAGCCGACTTAATTGCCGGCTATGCGATGTACATGCCTTTTACCTTCATCATCAAAGGAATCGAAGGCCTGATTGTCGGCTGGCTATTCCTCAAGTTTAAGAAAGCTTCTGTCCCAGTATTTTTGGCTGGAGTATGGATGGCGCTTGGCTATATCCTGGCTGATTGGATTCTATACAACTTGACGGCCGCAATCGCCGCCTTCCCAATGAACCTACTTCAAGGAGCAGTCGGCGCTGTAATCGCCCTGTTGTTGTTCAAAGTAATCCAACCGATATTTGCGAGCAAATTTCATCTTTAGGGTTTGATAGGAAAAGCGGGCGTGAGCTCGCTTTTTTCCTTTTTGCGTTGGTAGTTTGGGAGATGATTTATTTTTAATAGGGATAGTAAGGACAAAATTAGTAGATTCATTGAATTTTTGTCCCTATTAAGGATAGTAGGGACAAATCCATCGTCTTCCTAGAAAAAGATGGCCGCAAGAACTTCAATACGGCTAACTTCCTGACAACTGACACCTACAACAATCCATGCCAAACAAAAAAACGGGCTTTCGCCCGTTTTTCCATCTGTTCTATTCGTAAGTGTCTTCAGATATTCCTTGCAGCAAGGCTGTTGTTTCGTCAGAAACGACAACGTACAATTGATGCATGGCACGGCTGAAAATAGTGTACCAAACTTGTTGGCTAATATTGGTTGGAATCGTTTCTAAAATATCATCGGTTCCTACCGCGATAACCACATCAAATTCTAAACCTTTTGCTAGTCCGATAGGCATCACAACAACTTCGCCACTCAAGAAGTCATCTTCTTGATCAATGACTTGGTGCGTCACATCCCACTCGGTTAGCTGGCTCGAAATTCGGTCCATCCCCGTTAAGTTCGGTGTCAAAACGGCGATGCGCTCGCCTTTTTCTAAAGTAGCTTGAATCGTTTTTAACAACTCATCATGGAAACCAGCCTGCTCTTTACGCAAGACTTTCGTTTTGTTTTTCGAACGAATCGGTTGCGCTGTTCGCTCAATAATGCTCGCGAACTGATCAGCAAAGGACATGATTTCTTTTGTTGAACGGTAACTCGTTAACAAGAGATGTTTTTCGATTTGTTCATCTTCAAAAATAATATTCAACTCATCATGAGATAATTTATTCTGCCAAATATTTTGATTCAAGTCCCCAGCCAGCACGTATTGTGCGCGTGGGTATAAATCTTTCATCAGCTTCAATTGGAATGGCGTGAAGTCCTGGACCTCATCGATACAAATAAATTGGTAAGATTCCTGACTCAAAATCCCACGCATTTGCAGAACAAGTGAATAGAAGCCACCCATATCATCCAAACTCAATTTCTTATCTCTCATATTTTCAACCACTTTACGAACATGTTCAACCCAAACTTCTTCAGAAATTCCATATTCTGTAAAATCAACTAACTGCGGTAACACACGTAAAAAGTGCACGTATTGTCCCAAAATGCGAATGTAATTTTGGTTGTTCACTTTCTTTTCTAAATCTCGGAAAGCTTCGGCTACAATTTCACGGCGAATTCGTGCTTCTAATTTCGGTAAATTATGCGTTTCAGTTTCAAATTGATGAATGTCATCGGTACCCATATTTTGCAAGGCCTCATCGACCCAGGAAGCATCAACCGCTTCAATTTCTAGCTTACGCAATCTAGTTAAGATTTCATGACGCAATGCCTCTAGTTGACCTGACAAAGCCCCACGAGTTTGCGTTCGTTTTTGCATCTCTGCCAATTCTTCTTTAGAAATTAAAACCTCACCATGTAGCGAGATATCACGGAATCTAAGATGCTTTTTCTTCAAAAGTCGACCATAACGCTCAATCGCGTTATAAAAATCTAAACTTCCTTTCAAAGCAGTAAATTCGGACACTTTGCCAACATTATTGGGAATCAACTTATAAGTTGGGAGGCGCTGCTGAATAAACTGCCCAAACGTTCTACCAACCACATTCCACTCACCTAAAGAAGGTAAAACCTGTGAAATATAAGCTTGGAAAATTCGGTTAGGCGAGAATAGTAAAATCTCCTCCGCCTTCAAATGAGCACGAAGCGCATATAGCATATATGCGATTTTTTGCATCATAACTACCGTTTTACCAGATCCAGCCACACCTTGAATCAAAACGTGACCCGCTTTTGTTTCACGAACAATACGGTTTTGTTCCTTTTGCAAAGTGGAAATAACCGGCCCCATTTGATTGGACGACCCGCCCTCCAACACTTCTAGTAAATATGGATCTCCCATCACATTATCGGTGTCAATCATTCCGGTAATACGACCGTCTTTCACACGGAATTGACGCTTCAAATCAACTTGAAACTTCTGCAATTCCTTGCCAAAACGCAGACTAATCTGATCACCAACATTTCCCTCGTAATACAAAGTAGAAATCGGCGCACGCCAGTCAACAATCAAATTATTTCCATTTTCAAAAAGAGAGCCAATTCCAACATAAATCTCTTCTATTTCCTTAGTTTTAGCTTTCACATCATGATAGTTAATTCGTCCAAAGTAAGGATCTTCTTGCATTTTTTCCAAAACGGCTCGACGTGTTTGTACTTGATTTAACTCGTTACTTTTAATGGTTAAATTCTGCTCAAATTCTCTAAGTTCACCGGAAGATTCCCACATGGCTTCATCAGAGCTGTTATTTATACGGATTGAGGAGGACTCTTTCAATAGTTCTTTTTGAATTTTGAGCTTCGTATCATACTCCCCTTCTAAACGTTCCGATTCATTTTTTATGACCGAAACCACATAATCCATCCGTTCTTGTTCCTGGTTTAGTTCTTTATTCTCTACCAATGGTTCTCTCCTTTCAACATTATTCATCTAAAATTCGATTTAGACAGCATAAGAAATTATACCATTTTTCCGAAAATATTTCCATTTATTATTTTACGCATAAAAACGCACCCTTTTAATCGAATGCGTTCGTTTAGTATTTAATTATTCGCCACGTTCTAAGTGGTACTCAGCTTGCAGTTGTTCCCAGTAGACTTTGTCTTCGTCAGTGATGTCTCGCAAAACTCGACACGGATTCCCAACCGCAATGACATTGTCCGGAATATCCCTCGTCACAACCGAGCCAGAACCGATCACGACATTATTCCCAATCGTTACACCCGGGTTAATAACAGTGTTACCGCCTACCCAGACGTCATTTCCAATTTTGACTGGCTTGCCGAACTCAAGATTGGTATTACGGACCATTGCATCAATCGGATGAGCCGCCGTAAATACATGGACACGTGGCGCAAAAAAAACGTTATCGCCAATGTGAATGTTCGTTACGTCTACCATAATACAATCATAGTTGGCGAAGAAGTTATCACCAATGTAAATATTACTTCCATAATCACAACGGAAAGTCGGCTTAATCACAAAGTTCTTACCGATGCTCCCGAACAAATCTTTCAAAATTTCTTGACGTCTCGCCATATCGGTATGCTTCGACTGATTGAATTCATCAGTCAAACTCAGACACTTTTGACTCGCGCGGTCAATATCCTCACCTTCAGCCAAATACAACTTCCCAGCAATCATACGTTCCTGTTGATTTTTCATCTATGTCGTCCCTCTTTTTTTCTTTTGTTGGTAACCAGCAATTTTCACCACTAGCTTACGCGGTGCAACTTTGGCCAAAACAGCAGCCATTTTCAAAGTAGCTCCCGGAATAATAATCGTCTTTTTCTTAAGCATCTGACCAATCCCATACATCGCGCACTCTTGAGCAGTGATGCTCTTCAAACTAAAGCTCGACCCTGCCACATCGTTAAACTCCGTATCAACCGGTCCCGGACAAAGCGCACCTACATAAACCTGGCTATTTGCCTCACGCAGCTCTTGATTAATCCCCAGCGTCAAACTCGTCACGTAAGACTTTGTCGCGTAGTAAGCCGACATATAAGGCCCACCCGGCATCAAGCCAGCGATTGACGACACGTTTAGAATATACCCCTTATCCTTACGCACAAAATCACGCAAGTAAAGCTTCGTCAGAACATGAAGCGTCTTAATATTAATCGTAATCATTTCCAGCTCTTTTTCCAAACTCGCCGAAACAAAATCATCCACTAGCCCAAAGCCAGCGTTGTTAATCAGCATTGTAATGTTCTCGTCCTTAGTCTCTTCATAAAGAGCATGGCACGCGTCCATATCCGTCAGATCCGCCACAATCACTCGACAGTTCGTCTCCACCTCACTCGCCAAAGTCCATAGTCGATCCTCCCGACGCGCCACAATAATCAAATCATAACCCTTACGACTCAACTGCTTCGCTATCTCCCGGCCAATCCCCGAACTCGCACCCGTTATCAAAACCGTTTCTCTTTCCATCCTTCCACACCCTTCGAAAAATTCTATAATGTTAGTATACCGAACTTAAAGCGTAAGGACTATGGGAAAAGTGTTGAAAGGTGTGTGTGGGAAGATGTTAGCTCGAGCGGTGGGTACGGTGTTTAATGATTGTTTCGAAATGTGCAAACTTGAAGGATTCTTAAGGAAGTTTGATGCATTTTTGTTAAAATGTGACAAGCTCTTCCGACTTCTGGAAAGAGTGGGAAGTGAATTACCTTTTCAGTGGGGAACTCATCTAATATTTTCAAGAGTATGTCATATTTTAGACAATAAAAAAAGCCGACACGATCGCAATCGTTTCGAACTGTTTAAGATACCGGCGGCCGGGATCGAACCGGCACGCCCTCATCAGGCACTGGATTTTGAGT
>CAZLGI010000119.1:0-5093 GCA_964558995.1 uncultured Carnobacteriaceae bacterium
ATTAATCGTTTGCGAACATGTTTTTCTTTTTCCATATTAAAAACTCCTTTCCGTTACTATTAAGATAGTCAAAAAGGAGTCGATTCCGTTTTTTTATTTTTGTTTTTTCAAAATTTCTTTTTAAACATTGATTTTATCGGTTCAAAACTACGACGATGGATCGGAGTTGCCCCGTAATTTTCCAAACCTTCTAAGTGAATCTTGGTTCCATAACCTGAATTACTCTCAAAGCCATATTCAGGATAAGTTACGGCATATTGCGCCATCAGACGGTCTCGATAAACCTTAGCAATAATACTCGCAGCTGCGATTGAATAAGATTTCGTATCACCTTTAATGAGTGATTGTTGGTGAATATCAATCGGTAGTGTCATCGCATCAACTAATAGTGCATCTGGTTTCTGCTCAAGATTTTGCACGGCTTGTTTCATTGCCAATTTGGTCGCTTGATAAATATTTTCTGAATCAATGACATCATTTTCAACGATACCAATTCCCACTTGAGCGTCCCGCATAATAATGTCGTATAGTTCTTCACGAACAACTTTGGATAGCTTTTTTGAGTCGTTTATTGGTAATGCTGGCATATCATCGGGCAGAATGACGGCTGCTGCCACAACTGGACCAGCTAGAGGGCCTCTTCCAACTTCATCAATACCCGCAATTAAACGATACCCTCCTTCGTTTAATTGCCTTTCGAATTGTAGCATCATTTCGTGATGACGGTCTAATTCTAGAATACTGTCATACCTTTTTTGCCATTGTTTCAAAGCAAGTTGAACACCTTTTCTTGTATCGTCTTTAATTTCATTGAAAAAAGGATCATCTTGCTTTTCTATTTCAAGGAGCTTCTGCTTAATGTCTGTGATGGTGAGTTTCCTTTCTGTCACTCTTCCACCTCATCAGCTTGTAAAGGTGACGCAGGTGCTTCATCTAAAGTGTAGCTCCCTAGTCTGCCGTCACGAACGTCATAAATTAACTTTTCACTTCCACGTCCATAATCATCGTCAAAGTTCATTTTCTTCGTTAGGGACATCAATAAATCTGGTAAATGATCGGTTTGCTTCTCTTCGTTAATATTATAAGCAGCGTCCACACGGCCAGGATAGTTTTCTAAGAACACGTCTAACGCATACAAAGCGATATCATCTTTATGGAATAGTGTGTCTTTGATTGCTCCTGTAAGAGCTAACTTTGTTCCTACGACCGGATCTTCAAACTTATGCCATAAAATACCAGGTGTATCTAATAATTCAAAATCATTATCAATCTTCAACCATTGCTGTTGTTGCGTAACACCAGGTTTATTGGCAGTTTTTGCACGGTTTTTTCGAATCATTTGATTAATAAAGGTCGATTTCCCTACGTTTGGAATTCCTAATATCATCAAACGGATGGCACGTGGGTTAATTCCTTTTTCTTTTCTTTGTGCCATTTTTTCTTCCATCATATCTTTTAGTACTTTTTTAACACGATTTAAGTCCGTTCGATTAAACACATCAATCGCAATCGCATTTTGGTTGTCGTCTTTATTTAAGTACTGCAACCATTGCTCAGTCATTTTCTTATCTGCTAAATCCGCTTTGTTCAAAATCATTAAACGCGGTTTATTTCCGGCAATCTCATCAATTAGTGGATTCCGACTTGACTCTGGAATCCTTGCATCAACCATTTCAATGATGATATCCACCATTTTTCTGTTTTCAATTGCTTCTCGTTTCGCCTTAGCCATATGACCAGGGAACCATTGAATAACCATCTTATGTCCTCCTTCAAAAAATCAAGGAGCTGGAAATTTCTTCCGCTCCTCTTGTTTACTCATTCTTTTCTAAAAATCCGATTCGATCTAGCGGCCAAATTCTCAAACTTGACGTCCCTTCGATGTCATCTGCTGGAACAAAACCAAATGTTCGGCTGTCTTTTGACACATCGCGATTATCACCTAAGACAAAGTACATCGCGTCTGGAACTACCATACTATCACTGCCTGGAATTTGTTTTAATGTAAAGTCTGTCGTAACTTGTTTACCTTCAGCTGCTAGTTCTTTTAGTGGTTCTAAATAATGTTCAATCACATGTTCACCATTAACGAACAATTCATCATCTTGAAAGATGATTTCGTCTCCAGGAATTCCAACGACTCGTTTCACGTATTCTTCGTTTTCACTTTTACCTTCTGGATCAGGTGCAGGAAACACAACAACATCGAAACGATCAACTTTCCCTAAACGATTAAGAATTAATCTGTCACCATCCTGCATCGTAGGCACCATTGAATTTCCCGAAACTTGAAATGGGAAAAATAGAAAGGTACGAATCAAGATAAAAAGAAGATAAGCAACTAAAACAGAGAACAATATATTGACAACTTCCTTAAATAAATTATTCTTTTTTGTTGTATCTTGATTACCTTGTTGCTTATTATTGTTTTGCAAATAATCACTCATGTCTCGTATGCTCCTCTGCTATAAATTTCTTTTTTCAAAGATTATGGAAGTTTGGCTAGTTCAGAAAAAGGATAAATCACAAATCTAATCTTCCCTTCAACCGCATCTTTAGGAACAAAACCAAACATCCTACTATCCTTGCTGCGAGGTCGATTATCACCTAATACAAAATAGCTGTCTTCTGGAATCGCCATTAATCCTGTCACAGCATGTAAGGTAAAATCAGGTGTTAAAACTTGATCTGAGTGACGTAATTGATTCAGGTAAGGTTCATCAACCTTACCATCGTTAATATATAACTCATCCTCACGGTAAGTAATACTATCACCAGGTAACCCTACGACTCGCTTAATATAAGATTCACCTTGACCATCATGGAAAAGAACAACGTCAAAGCGATCCACAGTTCTAAAGGGTTCGTAAATAACATAAGTATCTGGTTCAAGAGTTGGGCTCATAGAATTCCCAGTTACATTAATTGGAATAAAAATAAAGGAGCGGAGAAATAAAACAATACCTCCAGCTAGTAAAATGGCTTGAAGCCATTTTACTAATTGACTTGCTTGTGGTTTATTCTTAGTCATGTTTACTGCAATCCTTCAACGATTTCAAGTGCTTTTTGATATTGTGTATCATTCTCACTAACAATTTCACGTAGACGATTAACTAATGCAAGAGCTGTTTCATCATCAATCTCGCCACTTTGAGTAATAGCTTGATCAATTTGGAAACTCAATACTGCTGCGGCAGTGTTTTCATCATAGAAGCCATCTGCAGTAACGTCATAACCGACTGCTTCTAACATTTTTTCTACATTATGAATGCTCTCAGATACTTCACCTACTGCATAAGTCGCAGTTGTATCAATTAATGTTAAGAAAGCATATTCTGGTAATGTGACTTCATAATCTGGTTTAATCCCTTCACCATGAATCCAATTTTGATCAGGTGTAAGCCATTTAGCTATGGTTAGTTTCAATTCATTATCCGCGCTTAGTGGATAAATAGATTGAACCGTTCCTTTTCCAAAAGTGGTTGTTCCGATTAAAGGAATACCAGCAGCTTCTTGTAAGACACCAGCGACAATTTCAGACGCACTCGCGCTACCTTCGTCAATTAACATGACAGTAGGTTCAGTAATTTGGAAAGAACCAAAGTCTTTATCATTTGCGATAATTGGTTGAGGTTCCTTATTCTTCTCTTGAGTGTGAAGTAAAATCGCACCATCTTCAACAAACATATTTCCAATCATCATTGCTTGATCTAGTAATCCACCTGGATTTTGACGGAAGTCAAAAATAAAGCGTTGAACACCTTGTTCACGTAAATCTATGACTGCATCCATAATCTCTTGGTAAGTCGGACGAGCAAAGCTATGAACGGCTACAAGTCCCACTTCTGGATTTGTTTCATCTACTTGGTATGTCACGGTCTCAATCGGAATCGTGTCACGTATAATATTTACTTTAAAACTTGTCGTGCCACGTTGGATTTCTAATTCAACAGCTGTACCCTTTTCACCACGAATTAGCTTCACAGCTTCAGTTGCGGTCATTCCTGCAAGAGAAACACCATCAGCTGCTAAAACAATATCATTCGGCAGTAATCCAGCTCGTTCAGCTGGAGCACCATTGATTGGGGAGACAATAATGATTTGGTCGTTCATGCTCATTATTTCAGCACCAATACCTTCAAACGAAGACGTGATTGTTTCATCAAGTGAATCACTTTCTTCAACGTTTAAGTATTGGCTGTAAGGATCTTCAATGGTACTAACCATCCCTTGAAGCGCACCTTCAATCAAATCTTCTTCGCTAACGTCTTCAATATAATTATTCAAGATGATCTCATAAACTGCTTCAAGGTTTTTAGCACCTTTTACACCCATGATTTCTGTTGTGGCACTTCCAGGAACTCTATTGTCACTTGGATTTGTATCAACCGAGCTTTCTGGTAAATTCGACGTCACACCAAACGTAACGATGGCTACGATAATCAAAGATATGAAATAAACGGGAAGTCTGACGCCCATTCGATTTCTTTTTGAGTTGTGTTCACCCTTTTTTTGTTTATCACTCATTATACGGGCTTCCCTCCAGTCATTTTTCTGATTTTATTATAAATTCAAGCTACTCTCTAGAGCAATAACCATCATGTCATTAAATGTTTTTTCTCTTTCTTCAGATGTTGTTTCTTCACCTGTCAAAATGTGGTCACTGATTGTTAAAATCGCTAAAGCTTTACGCTTGTGCTCAGCAGCTAACATATATAGACCTGCTGCTTCCATTTCAACCGCTAATACGCCGTAATCAGCCAACTTTTTCTTATCTAATTCAGCATTGTAAAAACGGTCTGCACTTAAGACGTTCCCTACGTGAACAGGAAGATTTGCTTTTTTAGCATTATGGTAAGCTGCATCCAATAATTCGAAGTTCGCAATTGGAGCGTAGTTTACTTGGTTGTTAAAAATGTTAGAAACGACGCTGGAGTCTGTTGTTGCTCCTTGTGCTAAGACAATATCACGAACATGAATATCTTCTTGAATACTTCCTGCTGATCCAACACGAATTAAATTTTGAACGTTATATTCAGTGATAAGTTCGTGTGCGTAAATCATCATTGATGGTAAGCCCATTCCAGTTCCTT
>CAZLGI010000119.1:5155-5368 GCA_964558995.1 uncultured Carnobacteriaceae bacterium
GAAACACGCTTCCCTTTATAAGTACCCGTATAGCCAAACATATTTCTTACTGAGTTGTATTGAACAACATCTTCAAAAAATGTGTCAGCAATATACTTCGCTCGTAGTGGATCTCCTGGTAGTAAAACCGTTTCTGCAATTTCTCCTTGTTTTGCTGCAATATGTGTACTCATCCTATAAATTCCCACTTTCTTCTGTGATTTTTTTATTTTC
>CAZLGI010000120.1:0-5355 GCA_964558995.1 uncultured Carnobacteriaceae bacterium
GCGGTTCGTCGCAGCTAAAATTACGACACCTTTGTTACTTTCAAATCCATCCATTTCAGCCAGCAATTGGTTTAAGGTTTGCTCGCGCTCATCGTTCCCGCCAAAACCAGAACCATCACGCTTTTTACCAATTGTGTCGATTTCGTCGATAAACACAATACACGGCGCTTGCTCGTTTGCTTGTTTGAAAAGGTCTCGAACTTTCGCAGCTCCACGACCAACAAACATCTCAACGAATTCAGATCCTGAAATACTAAAGAACGGCACTTCCGCTTCACCAGCAACAGCCTGTGCCAGTAGAGTTTTACCAGTACCAGGAGGGCCAACTAACAGTACACCTTTGGGGTTTTTTGCACCAATCTCTTGATATTTTTCAGGCTTATGTAAATAATCTACTACCTCACTTAAAGCTTCTTTAGCTTCGTCTTGACCAGCAACATTATCAAAGGTTTTCGACTCGCCAGTTTTCGCATAAACTTTCGCTTTAGAATCACCGAAGTTCAGTGCACCGCCAGCTCCGCCACCCATTTTCTTCATCATGCGACGAGAAAGGAAGGAGAGCACGCCCCACATAAGGAGAATCGGCAACACCCATGAAATCAGGAAAGACAGAATTGGTGAGACTTCAGTCGGAATTTCTTTGGTGAAAACAACATCCGCTTCAGTCAGGCGACTCACTAGATCCGGGTCGTTCACAACACCAGTTTTGTAGATTTGTCGATTATTACTGTCATCAAGCGCCACGAAGGTAATTTCGTTGGGCTCCAATATCACTTCACTCACATCATTACCCTCAACCTGGGTGATAAACTCACTGTAAGGCACTTCGATAACCTCTCGATTGGCTATTGAAGGGACTAAAAAGCTGTTAATCAAAACCATAAAAATAAAAACCCCGATAAAATAGTAGAGCATGGGCTTGCGGTTATCTGGATCATTAGTAAAATTTAGATTTCGTTTCTTTTTATTTGGATCGCTATTATTCATGTAAGTCTTCATCCTCTCGTTGTCTCTCTTGCATTTTTTTCAAAATTATTTGTAAAGCAGTCATGCCATCCCTCAATTTACGAAGATTTTCGTCACTGACTTCGATGCCATTTTTATAATCATCAATTCGAATGCCCAAATCCTGAATAATAAGCTTACCATTATCAGTTAAGTGTAACGAAATGAAACGTTCGTCATCTTGACGACGCTCACGAACGAGCAAGTTATCCTTTTCTAACCTTTTGCAAAGGGTGGAAGCATTGCCGGTGTTCATCGCGAGCCGGTCAGCTAATTGATTCAGCGACATATCCTCTGTTCGCTCAATTTCAACGAGTACTTGTAACTGCAAATGAGTCAGCTCGTGCTTCGCCAAAATTGGATTAATTAAATAACTTTTGCATGCTTGGATATCTTCCAAAATCATCCACATATCATCTAACAACACAGTCTTATTCAAAGTCTCACATCATTTCATTGTTTTTACTTCACAACTATTGTAAAAGACAAATGTGAAGCAAATATGAAGATGTCGTGATTAAAGCACTTGTTTTTTATAAAAGAATTCTTAAAGCGTAAAAAAACCACTCAAAGGGTTGAGTGGTTTTAGACTTTTCTGAAACTTAGCGACTCGAAATAACAAAAAGTATATATAGGGTAATGGCAATTAAGAGTAGGGCCAAGAGGATTTTAATAACCGCTAAAGGCACAATGAAAATTGAAAAGCCCATTAATAAATAGATGTTCGCTAGAATTTGCCACTTCCTCTTTATTGGAATGGATCTCGTTTCCGCATAATCTGCGACGTACGAGCGATAAATTCGCGTCTCCTTTAACCAAACCTCAAACCGACGAGACCCACGCGCAAAGCAATAAGCGCTCAATAGTAAAAAGGGCGTCGTAGGCAAGACTGGGAGGACAACACCAATAAAGCCGATTCCAAAAGATAAAAAGCCAGCAGTTACCAAAAATAATCGTTTCAAAATGCGTCCTCCTTTCACATGAGTAAGTTTATAGTAGAAAATAATAGATGTCGACAGAAGTTAAAAACCGACTGAGCTATGCTCTGCCGGTTTTTAGTGTGAGGTAACTTGTACCGTGATAGATTATATCAAATTTTCAAAGAAATAACTATACAAAAATTAAAGCCAGAACATTAAAAATTATCGTTCATTTGTTGGAGCAGCGTATGTGAGGGGAAAAGAGCTAATCGCTAACTTGGGGTTCGCAAACTCTGATCAATAATCATAGAGCTTAGCACATTTTCAGCGGGTGATCCTTCTACTATAACTCAACCCCAAACAAAAAAGAGCGGGGACAAGCCCGCTCTTTCAATAGACTAATTATTCAACATCAAAAGCTGCTTCTAAGTGGCCGATTTCAGCTAGTTCAGTTAGGTAGTCATGTACTTCTTGAGAAGTGAAAGCTTTTAGTAAAGCTTGGATTTCAGCAGAGTCTTGATTGTCTTCACGTGCGATTACTTGTAGCGCAAATGTATACATATCATCATCTTCCAACATAACTGCATCGTCCGTTGTTAAACCAATGCGGTCAATGTAAGTAGGGTAGTTAAATACTAATGCAACCCCATCTTCATAAGCACTTGTTAAGTTCAACAAGTCAATGTGAGTAAATTCAAAGTTGTTTGGATTTTCAGTAATATCATCAACTGTTACAGCGAACGCGCTAACTTCTGGATCAACTGTCAATAAACCATAGTGGTCTAAAATCAATAGAGCACGTGCTTCGTTTGTACCGTCACTTGGAATCGCAACTTCAATTCCTTCTTCAATATCTTCGATTGAATCATAAACTGGTGAGTAGAACCCTACAACTGGATTGTAAATTGTTTGAAGTGCAACTAAATTACCGTCACGTTCTTCGTTAAATTGTTCCATGAAAGGTGCGTGTTGTGCAAAGTTTGCATCTGCTTCTTCATGAAAAACTGCTTCGTTATATTGAATGTTATCTGAAACTTCAACTAGTTTAACTTTATATGGTGCTTCAATCACATCACCAGCAAGTTCAACAATATCAGTCATTGGCGGTAAGTGAGACGCAACTTTGATAACAATTTCTTCTTGTTCTGCAACGTCTGAAGTTGTATCAGCCGTACTTCCTGCATCGTTCGAACCTTCTGCTCCACAAGCAGCTAGGAATAATGCTGCAACACCCACGAATAAACCCTTTTTCAACATATATAAAATCCTCCTAAAGATATAATTTATTACCGTTTATCAAGTTTTCGGGCTAATTTGAGCCCCAGCCACTGTGCTAATTCTACAAAAAGAATAATTACCACAATTGCTGTATACATAATATCTGTTTCATAACGTTGGTAACCATAGCGAATCGCGAAGTCTCCAATCCCACCGCCGCCAACGACTCCCATCATAGTAGAGTAAGAGATGAAACTAACAAAAGCTGTTGTAAAGCCAATAATTAAAGAACTACGAGCTTCAACATATAAAAATTTCCAAATTAATTGAGGAATCGTCGCACCCATTGAACGGGCAACTTCTAAAACTCCACGAGGTACATCAAGCAAGGATTGTTCGACAAAACGTGCATAGAGTGCAATCGCAATGACGACAATTGGGAAAGATGCTGCAATCGGATCACCAGTCGCCCGGCCATACAAAGCTCGAATCACTGGCTGCATCGCAATTACTAATAATAAAAATGGGAAAGAGCGTACGATATTAACCAACATACTTGTTAGCTTATGCCAAAAATTATTTTCTATAGGTCTTCCAGGAGACGTTAAAAATAAAAAAGTTCCAATCGGTAACCCAATTAAAATCGCGGCAATCGTGGCAAAAATCATCATAATCCCAGTCTCTTGCAAACTTTCAATCAAGCGAGGCGCATATTCAATCAGGCGTTCGATATAGAGTTGGAAGGCTTCAGTCATTGGTTAAAACCTCCAATGCTCGTTCATGATATGTCTTTGTTTCCAGTATCTGATCATCTCGTTTCACCGAAATAATATCAAGCAGTTTTCCATCTTCGATAATCGCCGCTTGTTCGCAAAGTGACTTAATGACTTCTAACTCATGTGTCACAATGACAACAGTCATATCAAATTTCTCATGTGCTTTTTTCAAAAGGTCGACAATGTCAGCAGTTGTATTTTTATCAAGTGCTGAAGTCGGCTCGTCACACAATAAGATTTTCGGCCGCGTAATTAGAGCACGCGCAATTCCTACCCTTTGTTTCTGCCCGCCAGATAATTGAGCAGGGTAGTGGTTACGCCGATCACTTAAGCCAACAAAATCTAAAATTTGATCGATCGGAATGCTTTCTGAATAAGAATGCAAAGATAAAGGCAACAGAATGTTTTCCTCAACCGTCTTATTACTTAATAAATTAAACTGTTGGAAAATCATTCCAATTTCTTTTTGGTGTAAGCGAAGTTCTCGATTATTTAATGATTGAATATCCATGCCATTAACAATCACTTGGCCTTCTTCAGGCACTTCAAGAGCGTTAATGAAACGCAGTAACGTCGATTTCCCAGCACCACTTTCACCAATGACACCAAATATATCCTTATCTTTAATCGTCAAACTGATATTATCAATTGCCGTAAAGCGGCCATCATCGCCAGTGAAATATTTCGAAACGTTTTTAATTTCAATCATAATAATCATCTCCTTACACGCAAAAGAACTAAATAAGTATCTGACTTACTGATTTACTATAGCATGCCGATAATAATAATGCAATGGAATAGAATGAAAAATAGCAACAGTTATAAAATGCTGTTTCACATGTGAAAAGTTTACTAAACGCTGTTTTAACGCAAAAGTAATAACTGTTACAATCTGTTTGTGCGACAGACTGTAACAGTTATTAGAAACAACTCGCAGAAGAGCAATAAGACAAGCTTCTGCTATTTTCTTGTGTAAACCCCACGAACATGATGGGCATCCACACTAAACATAATGCCTGTGTCACTCTCTTTAAAGTTCATGTTTTCAACCAGAGCATCTTCAATTTGATCAGCAATATCCTTGTCGACTAAGTTCAATACAATATCTTTTTCAGAGCTAATCTCAATCCCGAAGACCTTTATGACCGTTTCAGCGAATGCGCCAAGGCCATGCATAATCGTCGCACCGGCACCACCAGCTTCTTTGACAACATTGACAACTTTGTCTCCTTTGCCAACAGGAACGACTGAGAAAAATAATTCGTGAGTTGACTCTTCAAGCGGATCGCTTTTGTGGAGATCATAGCGCTTGCCTTGGGTACCAATTAAATTGGAAAGGGCGGTCGAGAAAATAATTCCCTTGTTTGGTTCGCTCAAATTAAGCACATCAACGATATGGTCAATCGCATGAATCGTATTTTTACGTTCGCTGACCA
>CAZLGI010000121.1:0-4198 GCA_964558995.1 uncultured Carnobacteriaceae bacterium
GAGAACAATCGGACACCTATCTCTTCACTTTTTCAAAAGTAGCATGGCAAACTGGCGAAATTAAAGCAGTTGGTTATGACGCAGCAGGTAAGGAAATCGTGTCACAAAGTAAGGAAACAACTGGCAAAGCACACTCGCTTCGCTTAACTCCGCTACATTCAGAGGCAGGACTTTTAGCAAACGGTGCAGACTATGTCCACGTTGATGTTGAAGCGGTTGATGAAGCTGGAAGACGTGTGCCGACTTTTGAAGGAAAAGTATCTTTTGAACTGGACGGACCAGCAATTTGGCGCGGCGGATACAACAGTGGGCTGGAACATTCGACGAACAATACGTACTTGAACTTGGAGGCTGGGATTAACCGCGTTGCAATTCGCAGCACGTTAACCGCTGGGGAAATCAACTTAACTGCCAGAGCAGCTGACCTTCCAAAGGCAACAATCACATTAACGAGCAAGCTCGTCCAATTGGAAAATGGCTTGGGTGATCTTTTAGAAAAATCATCAGCGACAGCTTTGCGTGATTATCCAGGTCTCGGCGAAGGGCCAAAAGAAACTTATGAACTTGAAAAATTGGAAGACGAAAGTGAGTACATTTTCACTGACTTTTCATACTCGGGTATTCATGAAACAGATGGTATTAACCGCACACTATTTAATGGCGATTTAGCATTTGCCGATTTAGATTATGAATTCCGCTTCCTATCAGAATTGTTCTACGAAGCAGAGTCGATGAAATTACCGAATGCAGATCGTAACTACAAGGCGCTGGATTTAATTCACGTATCAATTAATAAGGATGCGGATATTTATGTGGCGCACGATTTATTATTGCCAACGCCAGAGTGGTTGAGCGAAGATTATCAGTTGACTCAACGCAAAATGCTGTTGAACGGACGCGGACATGAATTATACAAAAAATCTGTCAAAGCGGGCACGACATTAACAATGGGTGGAAACATGGATGAAGAAACAACCGAAGAAGGAAACATGTATCTCGTATTCGCAACCGAAGCTGGAGCGGACGCGGGAATCCCTGAAGTAGACGAACGCCACAAGAAAATTGATTGGAAAAATCTGCCAAAATGGGGCTAATGATGACATAAGTTATGTTTTGTCATTTTGACTGTAACTGTCGTTGCTTATAGAAGTCTCTTATAGAAGGAATGAGTTATATAAAAATTCCACGCTATTTTTATATAGAATAAACGAAGACATGTCTTAATCGCATTTTAAGTCAATTAAATAATTTAGTGAAAAAGCAGACCTCTTAGTTAACGCGAACTAAGAGGTTTTTTGTGTATTTTAATAAGTAAAACTTGCCTAATAAAGGGGTGTGTTTCGGTATTTGTTGACATTGACAAGTAAGTATATTGACCTAAAGGCATTAAGTTGTATTTTGAACCTTGTTTCACATGATGAGATGAAAGCGGGAACACCAAGAAACGCTATAGTATCATGTTTTTAGTCATGACCGCATTTTGAGTCAAGTTGAGAGGGTAAGAAAGAATAAATAGGCATGGTTATCTTGAAAGTTAAAGAGTATACTTTATTCAGATGGAAAAACGCTTACAAAAATATCTTTTTATTAAAAACATTAGGAGGAAAAGGTATGGACAAAGGTTTAACATGGAAGCATAGAGTTGGGTATGCAGCAGGGGATGCGGGTGGTGTACTAACATTAATTTTAGTTGGTTACATGACACGTTATATTACAAACGTTCTGGCAATTCCTTACGTGACATTATCGGTATTATTATTAATTTGGAACGCTTGGGATATGATCAATGATCCACTAGTTGGGACGTTAATGGATAAGGTTTTTGAAAAGTCTACAAGTGACAAAGACAAATTCCGTCCGTGGATTCTATACTCTATTCCTGTCATGGTTATTGGATTAATCGCATTCTTTACTGTACCTAGCTTCCTAGGTGGTATGTATGCCGTTGTTGCTTTGTTCTTCTTAAAAGTTGTTTACGAGTGGGGTTACACCATGATGAACATCGCCATGGGCTCCTTACTAGGTGCAATGGCTCTAAACGATACTGAGCGTGCAGCATTATCATCTGCTCGTGGTTTAGGTTCAAGTGTTGGTATACTTGCTGGTGGAGTGATCGTTTCCCAAATGTTAGCAAGACTTGGTGAGACACCAACTGGTTACATGATTACAAGTATTGTTGTTGCTCTTTTAGGTGGACTAATTGTCTACATTCACTTTGCATGGACTGAAGAACGTAATACCGATGCTCGGGTCGAGCAAGACGATTCAGAAGAAAGTAAAGTTAAGTTTACTGATATTATTTCTGTATTTAGAAAAAACCGTGCATTCCTTGCATTAAGTATGCACTCTGTCTTTATTGTATTTGGTACATTCTTATATAGTACATTCAGCCCGTACATGTATGCTGACGTTTTCGGTGACATTAGTTTAATGGCTTATACATCGATCATTTCTCAAGTTCTTTCAATTGGTCTTTTGACAATTGCACCTACACTAACTAAGAAATTGGGTGGAACGGTTCGCTTCATTAAGATTTGTCTAACAATTGGATTTGCTTTGAACGTTGCACTATTCGTAGTTATGTTGTCAGTAGATGTTGGCGCACTCGTTTTCCTAGTTATTTCTTCAGTTGGTTACGGCTTAATTAACATGTCCGTACAACTACAATGGGGTCTTGTGAGTGAGGCAATTGACTACAACGAATACATCACAGGTAAACGTACTGAAGGTGCAATCTATGGGACTTTCTCATTGACGCGCCGTGTTGGTCAAACGGTTTCTCAATCACTTGCAGTATTGACAATTGGTTGGATTGGTTATAACCCAGAATTAACAACACAAGGGTTGGGTCAGAGTGAAGGAACGACATTAGCAATTATCGCTATGACGCTACTTGCCCCTGCAGCAGCAGCATTAATCTCATGGTTAATCTTCACATTCATCTGGAACATTAATGATGAACTACGTGCGAAGATTTCAGCATGGAGAATTGAAAAAGCTAACAGTTAAGTAACCTAATGTTCCCATGAAAGAGAGTTTAATAACTTCCTTTCATGGGTTTTTTAAGGGTCTTTTTTTGAAAAATCATTGAAATGGATTGACTGTTTTTTTAACTATAGTTGCATAAATCAGAAAGAAAACATTTACATTTGGTTAATAATTGAAATTAACGAAAGAATATACTACAATTTGAATGTAAGAGAAAATGAGAGGGGATTGACTATGAAAGTAGATTTAACGGCAAAACCGTATAATTTAGCTGCTGAAGACATCAAGTGGGTAGAAGAAACTATCGCCAACATGTCAGACGAGGAAAAAGTAGGACAATTATTCATTAACATGGGAGCAGAACGTACTGAAGAGTATTTAACAGGCGTATTAAATGATTATCACATCGGAGGCGTTCGTTACAACCCAGGTAAATCTGACGAAGTATACGAGCAAAACCGCATCCTTCAAGAAAATAGTAAAATTCCAATGCTGATTGCTGCAAACACAGAATCAGGCGGAAATGGTGCATCTACAGATGGTACATACGTAGGTCATGAAATCAAAATTGCTGCAACAAACGACAAGAAATATGCTTATGAATTAGGCCGTATCTCTGGTGTTGAAGCTGCTGCAATTGGATGTAACTGGAGTTTCGCTCCAATCGTTGACTTATTACGCAACTGGCGTAACCCGATCATCTCGACTCGTACTTGGAGTGCAGACGTTGATCAAACAATTGAACTATCTCTAGAGTACATGCGTGGAATCCAAGAAAGTGGCATTGCACCAGCTGCAAAACACTTCCCTGGTGACGGAATTGACGAGCGTGACCAACATTTGTCAGCTGCCCCTAACCACTATAGCACTGAAGAATGGGATGAGTCATTCGGTAAAGTTTACGGAACGTTATTTGAAGCAGGTCTACCATCAATTATGGCTGGACACATTGCGTTACCTTCATACGTACGTAAATTTAATCCAGATGCAACGCTTCAAGAAGCAAACATGCCTGCAACACTAAGTAAAGAAATCTTGATTGACTTATTACGTGGACAAATGAACTTTAACGGAGTTGTTGTTACGGACGCAAGTCACATGGTTGCTTTAACTTCTGTGATGAAACGTAAAGATATGGTTCCAGCTGCAATCGCTGCAGGTAACGACCTATTCTTATTCTTTAACGATCCAGACGAAGATTTCCAATGGA
>CAZLGI010000121.1:4208-5355 GCA_964558995.1 uncultured Carnobacteriaceae bacterium
CTAGAAGCGTTAACTCGTATTATTGGATTAAAAGCTTCACTAGGTCTACACAAAAAAGCTAAGACAGAAATTCTTCCTCCAAAAGAAGAAGCAATGGCTAAAATTGGCTTACCAGAAAACTTGAAAATCGCAGATGAAGTTGCTGACAAAGCAATTACTCTTGTGAAAAACAATGAAGACATCTTCCCAGTTTCACCAGAGACCAAAAAACGTGTTCTACTAGTAGACGTTCAAGGTACACAAGGTGGATTCGGAGCGATGATCGGTAACAACGAAAAACCATCTGCGAAAATGAAAGAACTACTTGAAGCAGAAGGATTCGAAGTTTCAATTTGGGAATCTGCAGAAGAGCGCATTAACAAAATGCCAGCAGAAGAACGTCAAGCTGCATTACGTAACGTATATGCACAAAAACGTCCAATTTCTGAACTAACAGAGAATTACGATTTAATTATCAACTTAGCAGTTGTAAACCCAAATACTGACCAACGTATCCAATGGCCAGCTTCAAAAGGTACGCCAGACATTCCGTTCTACGTACATGAAGTGCCAACAATCTTTGTATCCTTGCAAGCGCCATTCCACTTGGCTGACGTTCCGCAAGTACAAACATACATCAATGCTTACGATGCAAAAGAAAACACAATGAAAGCATTGATTGACAAGTTCTTAGGCCGTTCAGAATTTACCGGAGTTTCTCCAGTAGATGCATTCTGCGGATTCGAAGACACTCGTTTCTAATTAATAACAAACAACCCGCACTCGTTTGAGTGCGGGTTGTTTTAATACAAAGAATAAAACGACAAACTGTATTAAAACAAACTTAACAATTAATAGCATTGATTCCCAGTAGTCCTGATGCTAAAATGAAAGCAATTTTAGTTTAAAAATGCATCTTGAAAGGGAGCATATCAATGGATAAAGACATGAGAGAAAAATTACTGAGATTGATTGAAAAAGATAGTCGTCTAACGGTGGACGATTTAGCAGTGATGCTTGATTTGACTCCTGCGGTAGTGGCAGAAACCATCCAGCATTTTGAAGCGAATAAAATTATTTGTGGATATCATACATTAGTAAACTGGGACAAAGCAGATGATGATCAAGTTTCAGCTGTCATCGAATTAAAGGTGAACCCACAGCGAGG
>CAZLGI010000122.1:0-5347 GCA_964558995.1 uncultured Carnobacteriaceae bacterium
CATTTAATTCGAATTTGAGATAAATACTGTTTTCTTATAGCACTATAAAGGTTATTTATATAATCAGGGTTACTTATACGTTTCATTTATGATACCACTTTCACAACCAACTGGTGATTTCAAGACAAATCCCTTTATAACCACTTGTTTAAAAATGGTTTTTATTTCACAAACTAACTAACATGTTTAATTTGGTTGAAATGATTCGAAATGTTATATAATGAATCTACCAATATATAGTAGAGATGGTAGTTTGGAGTAAAAGAATATATACTATTGGGGATGCTCACTCTGTTGACAAATATTTAAGGAGAGGTTTGATGAATCTACAAGATATTATTTACTTTAACTATTTAGCTGAGAGCCTTAGCTTCACAGATACTGCCGCGCACTTTTATGTCTCTCAACCGTCTATTTCAATGTCTTTGAAGCGATTGGAAACGGAACTCGAGACGACGCTTATTGATCGTAAAAGATTTCATAAAAAAATGAATCTAACCGCTTCGGGCGAAATTCTGAATAAACACGCTAGCATCATCATTGATTCATTATCACAAATTAAAGACGACATTCATGACTATAAAAACCAAATCGTTTATTTCGGATTTCTGCCAACAATTGGTGGTCATTTCATGTCAGAATTGCTACCACGTTTAGGTCAATTCACTTCTTCCGTTAAATTTGTAGAAGAAGAAAGTTCAGACATTATGTACGAAATGGTTCGCTCAGGCGAAGTGCCAATTGCTATTATTGGTAGTGACTTACCTCATTTCAATGATGATTCCTTAATTCAAATACCAATCGCAACTCAAAAGCTGTCGCTATGGGCTGCTCCAGATCATCCTTTAACAAAAAGAAATCAGATTACTGCCAATGATTTGAAGGACACCGTCTTTATCTCGTTAGAAAAAGGTTACACACATGAACGTATTTTTGACCGATGGACTCAAAGTAAATTCAGCGAACCGCCACAAACTTTATATACGAAAGAGATTCAAACGGCTCTTTCGATTGCTTCTTCGACACATATGGTGGCATTTATGATTGATATATTAGTAAAGGAATCCAAAGATTTAGTCAAGATACCTATTTCTGGTCTTCCTGAGTTTTATGTTAGTCTGATTCTCAATAAGAATAGCCTAGGCAATGAACTTCAAAGAGAGTTCAACAACATCATGATTGAACTGGCAAAAGACCTCTCAGAAAACGAATAAAAAAGTCTGTCTCACTTCCTAGATTTACGTAGAAGTGAAGCAGACTTATTTATTTGGCAATCGAGTAGACCGAAATTTTTATGGGTGTTACTTGTCAGTGGGAATAAAAAAAAGAGCACAAGTTATCTGTGAACTGCCCCCTGTCAAGTAGACAGGGGGCAGTTCATATCGTCTATTGCCTCTTTTGCTTAATTTGTCATTTCGGTGCTTTTTACCAGAATGATGGTTTATCAAATAGTAAGCTTGAAACTGCTTCTGTGAAGAAGTAATCTCCGTAAACTAATGATACTTCTAAGTTCTTTTGTTTTGGATAATGTCCCGTTCCATCAAGCAACATACCTTGATGAGCTGGGTCATCTTTTGTACTGTGGTGTTCGTATAAATTGTTAATGATTTTCTCTGCGTCTTCTTTGAATGCGTTTATTCCGCTTAGACGAGTGATTTCAATCATCCCACATGCTGCAATTGCTGCTGCAGAGGTATCTAATAAAATACGGCCTTCACCGTGATCTGCTTCTGCGCGGAAATCCCATTTAGGTGCAGTGTCGTCGCCTAATTGATTCATGAAGAAGTTCGCAACTGTTTTCGCTGCATCCACAAATTCAGGTCTCTCAGTATAACGTGCCGCAATCGCAAAGCCGTAAAGTGCCCAAGCTGCTCCACGTGACCATGCACTACCTTCTGCGTATGATTGGTTTCCAATTTCTTCTATAAACTCACCAGTTTCAGGATCGAACACACATGTCTGTGCTACGGACCCATCTTCACGGAAGAAGTATTGAATAACCGTGCTCAAGTGCGCTTCAGCAACGTGACGGAAACGCGGATCGCCTGTTTCTTCTGAAGCCCAGAATAACAGTGGCATGTTCATAACAGAGTCTATAATTACTAAGCCTTTTGTATCCAATGTTTCGCGATCATTCCACGAACGAATGAAATTTCCAGCTACGTTGAAGCGCCCCACTAATAGGTTTGCTGCCAATAAGGCTCTTCTTCTACTGTCTTTATTACCTGTTAGACGGTAGTCGCTAATCGCAGATAGTCCCCAAATAAAACCATTGTCGTGGTCAATCCACTCTGTATTGGTGATTTTTTGGTCCATTTCAACTTCGATCTCACGCGCTAACATCGCATACTTTTCGTTGTCTGTTATTTGAAAGGCTTGCCATAATATTCCTGGCCAAAAGCCTGAAACCCATTGGCGCAAAGTACCTAGTTCATACTTCCCATCAACTGTACCGTGTGGGTATCCTTTGCCAATTTCATCAATATTTTTATCTATTTTAGAAAGTGCAAAGTCCCAGATTTTTTGATCAATCATAATGTAACCCCTTTAAATATTATTTTATCGCTACTTATTATTATAACATTGAATGTAAAAATACTGAATGACCCAGACTATTATCTTGGTATCTTGGCTTTTTGAGATTTTCCTGTTTTTATGATATCCTTAACATTGTTGTTTTTACGGTTTAAAGCACGTATAATGCGAGAAACAAAAAAACAAGGAGGAACAAAATGAAGTTAGGATTTATAACATCAAACTATCCAGATGAAAAAAGAGTCCCTTTATTGCCGAAACACATTAAAAATTTTGAAAATGAAATCGTCATTGAAGAAGGTCTTGGATTCGAGGTAGGAATCGAAGATGACGCTTATATTGAAGCTGGTTGTACCGTTTTAAGTAGAGAAGAAGTGTTCTCTAGCTGCGATGCAATTGTTTCTCTTAAGTTGTTACAACCGGAAGATTACGATTATCTACGTGAAGGCCAAATGATTATTGGTTGGACTCACCCAGAAGAAACTGGTAAAAGTTTTATGGAAGAACAAGCAATTCCTAAAAAGTTAATTGTCGTTGATCTCGATAATATTTCTCCATCGATTCATTTCCAAGATAAGAAAATTGACATTCCTTGGCTGCCACGAAATTTCGTTTATGAAAACAGTGTGAATGCTGGTTTTTCAGCAACGATGCACGGCTTGATGAACATTGGTCTGATTCCAGATAGCGACTATCAAGTTGCTGTACTAGGATCGGGTAATGTGTCGCAAGGTGCGTTCAATGCGATTTCTAAATTTACAACCAATATTCGTATGTTCTATCGTCGGACGATGAATGAGTTTTTGGATAACATCGATGAGTTCGATATTATTCTTAACGGCATTCAAATCCAACGTGGTACACCCCATGTGATGACTTTGGAGCACCAAGAAAAATTAAAAAAAGGTGCCATCATTATTGATGCAGCGGCAGATGGTGACGGAGCGATTGAAGGCATTGAGTACACGCCTGTTGATGAGCCTTTTATTAAAAAAGATGGCAAGTACTATTATTGTGTGACGAATGCACCGAGTATGTATTATCGAACAGCATCGCGTGATATTAGCAAAGCTTTCAGTAAATATGTCTACCGACATGATGTGAAGAAGTTTTACGATTTAGCAAAAGAAATTATGTAAGAGGATGCCTGAATGCTGAGATAGCGTTCAGGCTTTTTTTCATAAAACTATAACAATTTTTTAAGACAATATTTTATCCATTTCTACTTATTATTATTTAATTGCCCATTATTTTTAATTGCTTCTAAAACCTTGTTAAATACTAAGATGCTGTAGTAAAATTTTACCAAGTATTTATTTATTAATATAAATTTATTTACATGGGAGGACTCGTATGCAAACGATTCCGATTGAAGCAGCACCTGATTTTCGAACGTTACCAACTAAAACTTTATATCACATTTTTATAGGCTTGGCGACAGTCATAGGTTTACTAGGACTAGTGTTTAACACACCTACAGAAATATGGGAGGGTTTTTGGCTCATCACGCGGTCACCCGCGAACTTATTGACCGACTATATGGAGCTCGCAAATCCGGGGGCCACTTTGTTTAATGCATCAATTATGACCTTTCAAGCGTTAATCGTGATACGCATTTGTCGAGCAAAAATTAACGGACCAGTTATCTCCGCCCTTTTTTTAATCATTGGTTTTTCTTTTTTTGGAAAAAACTTTTATAATTCTTTACCGATTATTTTAGGTGCTTTGGGTTATGCAAAAATAACTCGAAACCCCTTAGAAAGATCGCTCTTAGCGGCTTTGTTTGGAACCGCTCTCGGGCCTTTGGTGAGTGAATTAACCTTTAACTCAGACTTGTCCTTGTTTGTTGGGGTGACAAGTGGCGTGCTAGCTGGCTTTGTTGCTGGCTTTATCTTGCCTCCTTTGGCAGACCACATGATTACTTTTACAAAAGGATTTAGTCTTTACAACGTTGGTTTTACATGTGGCTTTATCGGAACGATTTTTATTTCTCTGATGCGGAGCTTCAACATGCCGGTTAATATTGTTTCGATTATTTCAGAAGAGTACACCCAAGAATTTAGTCTCATTTTATTCCTTTTCTTTATCATAATCGGGCTGTTTGGCTTTTATTTGAATAAAGGAACGTTTTACGGAATGAGAGAAATTCATAACCAGACCGGCCAGCTCTCAACGGATTATATTGAAATCGGTGGGCTTGGTGCGTCGTGTATCAATATGGGACTGCTGGGAATTGTTTCCACTGCATTTATTTTGCTCATTGGTGGTGAATTAAGTGGACCAGTTATTGGAGGTATTTTAACAATTGTTGGTTTCGGTACTTTTGGAAAAAACGTCCAAACAGCCTTACCAGTTATGATTGGTGCAACTTTAATGTCTAGTTTCACTCTTCATGACACACAATCGGTCTCAATTTTAATTGCGATATTGTTTTCAACGACTTTAGCGCCTATTACAGGACGTTACGGAACTTTCGTAGGTTTACTTGCAGGCGCGTTACATCTGTCTCTCGTCGTGAATGTGGGCTTCCTGCACGGCGGCGTGAACCTTTATAACAACGGCTTCGGTGGCGGCTTGCTTGCGGGTATGATGGTTCCAATCCTGGATGCCATTCGCGTCGAACGCGACAACCGTATGAACCCAGACCGAGAAGAAACTAACCCTGCCGACGAGGTAGAAATTTACACAGGTGCGGATGATGAATAAGGAAAAAAGGACGTAATCGCCGATAATGCTTAGACTAACATAATTAAATGAGACAATATAAAACACCTTCGAAATGGTACACTTACTACAAGTACTGAAATCGGAG
>CAZLGI010000123.1:0-5342 GCA_964558995.1 uncultured Carnobacteriaceae bacterium
CATCATGAAAAACGAGTCCTTTCACTAGTGAGAAGACTCGTATTTTTATTTTAGGCGAAACTGTGCTATAATTGTTTAGAGTTATTGTCTGGTCATGTATGAAGGAAATGTGAGGAGATCATTTAATGGCAAAAAAGATAACGAAAGAAACCCAATCAATGGTAGAGAACCAATTGAGAAAGGGGACCAGTAATTCAAGGATTGCGAATTTACTTGGCGTAAGTTATGAAGAAGCGTTAGAAGTCGTTAATTCAATTAAAGAATCTATCCGTCCCGAACTGGGAGATGAGATTCGTTTTACTTTTCGAGACCACAAAATGGTTGGCACGATTAGTAAGTTATTGACTAATAGTGCGGTAGTAGAAATAAACTGGGATTATTCAGAAGATTCAATGAAAGATGTTATTGAAGAAAAAACAATTGTTAACTTCAAAGATATCGATGAATTTATGAATGTACCTGAATAAAAAAATAAGATTTCCAATCCTGAATTGCATCGAATGGTGTGAAGGATTGGATTTATTTTTTTATTAATATAGAAACCACTGACTTCTGGATAAGAGGTTGGTGGTTTTTTTATTGGGTTTAAATAGCCATTCGTTCTTTCGGCCTGCGTGGTTGCTTTTTGTTGCCATGGTCTCCGAGCTCGCAAACCTTCAGGACTCACTGGTTTTGTTAACTTCATCTATAGAAGAAAGTTTTTATAACAGCAGAAAAAAATATTTTTTTTGGTGCATAACAGATTTACTATCGAATAAAACACTAATTACTAAAATAAAAAGTATTATTTTCCTCCACAATCATCAATTTAAAAAATTTGGTAAGAAGAGGGGGTGGCAGTAGCCATGCAAAGGATTCGATATGAATAACGAGCCCTTTGCGCCAGCAATTAGGACATGTATGAAGATAGAAAGCCTGTAGATAAAGGCTCCAGGCGGTCCCGTAGTTATGAAACCAAGCCCCACTACCGGAGAAAAGTTTCAAGAAAAAAAGAATGAAACAAAACAAAATTCAACATTTTATGAAAAAAATAGAAATAATTCTTGACATGAACTAAGTTGTTTTATATAGTTTGTACATCAAATGATTTGACTATCAAACTATTTGACGTTCAAAGAGAAATAGAAAGGGGGATCTTTTTTTGAGCCATTCCATTAAAGAAATAAATACTTATCTAGTAGCCATTTTTAGGGAAATATTGGATATAGAAGAAGAAGCGTTGCGAGATAGTAAGTTTTCGGACTTATCATTAACCGAAATGCATACCATCGAAGCCATTGGTTTGTATGGGACACATACGTCATCTGAAGTTGCTAAGAAATTAAACATTACAGCTGGTACTTTATCAGTTGCAATTAATTCTCTAGTAAAGAAAGAGTATGTCGAACGTAAGCGAAGGGAATCTGATCGCAGAGTTATTAAATTGGGCTTAACAAAAAAAGGTAAACTAGTTTATCGACTTCATGAAAAGTTTCATCGAGAAATGGTAAAACGAACGATTACCGGAATGGATGATAAAGAAGTAGAAGTTCTGATTAAAGGACTTAACAACCTCCACAACTTTTTATTTGAACTAGTTGAAAATATTGATAAACGGGACTGAGGCAATGGGAGTAAAAATTAAAGAAACAGGACATTATTTGCCGCCTCTTGTCGTTGACAATAATGAACTAACTGCTTTTATGGATACGAGTGACGAATGGATTAGAAAACGGACTGGTATTCATCAAAGACATATTGCTCAAGAAGAGAATACATCGGATTTAGCAAGTCACGCGGCGCGAAACATTCTAGAGAAAAGCGGCGTTAAAGCCGAGGATCTTGATTTCATTATTGTTGCGACAATGACACCAGATGCATCAAGTCCGGCAACAGCATGTAAAGTGCAGGAGAATATTGGAGCAACAAAGGCATTTTGTTTTGACTTAAATGCAGCGTGTTCTGGTTTTGTCTTTGCTCTTTCGACAGGAACTCATTTCATTAGAAGTGGTGCCTATCAAAAAGGGCTTGTTATTGGCGCAGAGGTTATGTCGAAGATTATTGATTGGAGTGACCGTTCCACAGCTGTTTTATTTGGAGATGGCGCTGGTGGTGTTCTTTTAGAACGTTCTGAAGAAGACCATTTTATTGCGGAAGATTTGCATTCTGATGGTACGAGGCATATGGCATTAACGGCAGCAGAAACAAAAGTAACAAATCCTTTTCATGAAACAACAGAAAACAAAAATGAAACGAAGCAACATCTTAAAATGGATGGCAGAGGAATTTTTGATTTTGTTATTCGGAATGTACCCGAAACAATTCATGATGTGATAGAGAAAGCTGACCTCACCCCTGAAGATATCTCTTGGGTTGTGGCACATCAGGCTAATAGTCGTCTATTAAAATCGATTAGTAAAAAAGTAGATATACCATTAAATAAATTTGGTAATTCTATTGCAGAAACCGGCAACACATCTGCCGCGAGTATTCCAATCTTATTGGATCGGATGGTAACATCTGGACAAATTGAATTAGATTCAGGGAAGCATATACTCATGACAGGTTTTGGTGGCGGCTTAACTTGGGGTTCAATGATTGTAAAAATATAAAAAAACAAAAACTTTTGGAGGAATTATAAATGACATTCGAAAAAATTCAAGAAATTATCGTAGACCAGTTGGACAAAGAAGAAAGTGAAGTAGCATTAACAACAAACTTCCGTGAAGATTTAGATGCAGATAGCTTAGACCTATTCCAAATCATCAATGATATTGAAGATGAGTTTGATATTGAAATCGAAACAGACGAAGGTATCAACACTGTTGAAGATTTAGTTAAATACGTAGATTCAAAATTAGCTTAATTTAGAATAGAAAGTGGGCACTCGTATGAAATCTGTTTTATGTGAAATGTTGGGAATTGATTATCCAATTATTCAAGGTGCTATGGCATGGGTAGCGGACGCTGATTTAGCTAGTGCTGTTTCCAATGCAGGTGGCTTAGGATTAATTGGAACAGGTCATGACTCAGTGGATGTCGTCAAACATAAAATTGCCGATATGAAAACAAAAACTGATAAACCTTTCGGGGTTAATATTATGCTACTGAATGCTCATGTTGATGAAGTCGTCGATGTCGTTTGTGCATCGGGTGTTAAAGTTGTCACAACTGGCGCAGGAAGCCCAGGGAAATACATGGAGAAATTTCGCGCTGCTGGAATCACAGTTATTCCAGTAGTCGCTTCTGTTGCTTTCGCAAAGCGCTTGGAAAAAGATGGCGCAGATGCAATTATTGTTGAAGGGATGGAAGCAGGCGGACATATTGGTAAGGCCACAACAATGGCTCTCTTACCTCAAGTAGTCGATGCAGTTTCTATTCCAGTAATTGCTGCTGGCGGAATTGGTGATGGTAGAGGGATGGCGGCTGCAATGATGTTAGGTGCAGTTGGTGTTCAAGTTGGAACGCGTTTTGTTGTCGCGAAAGAATCTAACGCACATGATAACTTTAAGCAATCCATTATTAAAGCAAAAGACATTGATACAGTTGTGACCGGTCAAATTACTGGTCACCCCGTACGTGTCTTGCGTAACAAATTAACTCGAATCTACCTACAAGCCGAAAAAGAAGAAACAAGTAAAGAGGTACCTGACTTAGCTCGTTTAGAAGCTATTGCCGCAGGAGCTTTACAAAAAGCAGTTGTCGATGGAGATAAACGGGAAGGTTCTATGATGGCCGGTCAAATTGCTGGTTTAATCAATAAGGAAGAAACTTGTGCCGAAATTATCGCAGACTACATGACTGTCTGCAAGCAAACAATAACTGATGCAGCAAAGAATTGGATGTAATAAACGAAGAGGTGAAAGTATGTCATTAGCATTTGTTTATAGTGGTCAAGGTGCTCAATATGTCGGCATGGGGAAAGAATTATACGATTCCTATGAAGTCGTTCGCGACGTTTTCGATGAAGCTTCTGAAACACTAGGATATGATGTAAAAGCTTTATGTTTTGAAGAAAATGACAACCTACATTTAACTGAATATACACAGCCAGCTATTTTAACTGTCAGTTACGCGATTGATCAACTTCTAAAAAAAGAAGGCATTCAACCCGAACTTGTTGCAGGTTTAAGTCTTGGAGAATATACAGCACTGGTGAAAGCCAATGCTTTTTCTTTTAAAGAGGCTTTGTTACTTGTTTCAAAACGCGGGAAGTATATGAGTGAAGCTGCACCACCAGGAACAGGAAAAATGGTAGCTGTGATGAATACAGAGCGTTCAATTATTGAAGCTGCATGTAAGGAAGCAAGTGAGACAGCTTATGTCGCACCAGCTAACTACAATATGCCAAGCCAAATTGTAATCGGTGGAGAAGAAGTAGGCGTTGATCGCGCAATGGAACTGTTAGAAGCACAAGGAGTCAGAAGGATGATTCCCCTAAAGGTTAGTGGACCGTTTCATACGGAATTACTTAACCCAGCTGCCGAGAAGTTAAAGGGAGAGTTAGCTAAATTGTCATTCAAGGAGCCTGAAATTCCAGTAATTGGAAATACTGAGGCAGAGATGATGACAGCAAACACCATTCCTGACTTATTGGAACGTCAAGTAAAGTCAGCTGTTAAATGGGAAGATTGTGTAGAAAAGTTAATTGAAATGGGCGCTGATACATTTGTTGAAGTTGGCCCAGGGAAGACATTAAGTAAATTCATTAAAAAGATTAATAAAGATGTAACGGTTGTTAACGTGGAAGATCTAAAATCTTTAGAGAAGACCATAGCCACTGTTAAGAAATGAGGAGAGCAATTGGACTTAAAAGGAAAAACTGTGATTATTACAGGTAGTTCTAGAGGGATTGGTAAAGCAATTGCTGAGGAATTTGCCAAACAAGGTGCGAACATTGTATTGAATGCACGTAAAGCAGTTCCTGTAGAAATGATCGAGGAGCTTACAGCATTAGGCGTAAAAGTCGAAGCTATTTTAGGCGACGTGAGTGACTTTGCGACAGCGAAAGACATTATTACTAAAACGAAAGAATTATTTGGTTCCGTTGATGTTCTGGTAAATAATGCTGGCATGAACAGAGATAAATTATTGATGCGTATGACTGAAGAAGACTTTGATGCAACTTATGAAGTGAACTTGAAGGGATCATTCAATATGATTCGTCATGCGATGCCAATTATGTTGAAACAACGCACAGGTTCGATTATTAACGTATCGAGTGTTGTTGGTGAAACTGGAAACGTTGGGCAAGCAAACTATGCGGCAAGTAAAGCTGGCATTATTGGTTTAACAAAATCGGTTGCTCGTGAAGCAGCTCTTCGCGGAGTAACATGTAACGCGATTACACCTGGATTTATTGA
>CAZLGI010000124.1:0-4426 GCA_964558995.1 uncultured Carnobacteriaceae bacterium
AATTGCAATTCTTTCTTTTCTTGGGTCTACAACAAACATCACATCTGGGATGCGAGGCATGTCTTTAATTCCGCCTAAGAATTTCTCTAGACGTTCTTGTTCTTTTAATAGTAGACCTACTTCTTTTTTAGGTAGTAGTTCGAATGTTCCGTTTTCGCTCATTTTTTCGATATCTTTCAAACGACGAATACGTTTTTGGATTGTATCCCAGTTAGTCAATGTTCGTAGAATTGACCTGAACGGATAGCTTCCTCACGAATAGACTCTTGTGCTTGCTTCTTCGTACCAACGAATAGTGCAATACCGCCGTCTACTGAGATGTCGCGCATAAAGTTATATGCTTTATCTACTAATTTCACTGTCTTTTGTAAGTCAATGATGTAGATACCGTTTCTTTCTGTAAAGATGTATTGTTTCATTTTTGGGTTCCAACGACGAGTCTGGTGACCGAAGTGAACTCCTGCTTCTAGCAATTGTTTCATAGAAATTACTGCCATGTTTGTTTCCTCCATTTGGTTTTTTATTTTCCTCCCCAAGTTTCAACTACAAGGATGACTTCCGAAGAAGCACCTACCCCCATATCCACTAAGGTGTGAAATGTGTGGTGTTTATGCACCGTCTATTATTATACTAAAAATCAAAAAAAATGCAAGAAATAAATTAATTTAATTTCTCTTTGATTATTATAGAACAAAATCTCTTATTTAGATAGAATTAAAGCTTGAAATAAAAAACGGATTATTGCATACTGAACTAGCACGTTTACACTAGTAGGAGGTCAGCAAATGTTTTATAAATTCATCGTTCATCTCGTACATTTACTTCTTCTTTTATTAAATGGCACGATTGATGTACAAAACAAGGAAAAATTACCTGAAAATCAAACTTACATTTTAGCAGCACCCCACCGCAGTTGGTTAGATCCTGTTTTCATCGCAGTTGCGGCATACCCACATGTTTTCTCAACAATGGCCAAACAAGAGCTTTTTGAAAACAAAGTCATTGGTTGGATACTGAGAAAGCTTCATGCCTTTCCAGTGAATCGTGAAAATCCTGGGCCAAGTGCTTTGAAACAACCAGTTAAGATTCTCAAAGAAGGTAAGCGAAATATTTTTATTTTCTCAACTGGATCTCGATACGACAATAGTATCAAAGGTGGCACATCTGCAATTGCGCGTATGTCTAAAGCGCCAATCGTTCCAGTCGTTTTCCAAGGGCCCTTTTCTTTTGGAAATTTATTGAAACGTCAAAAAGGATATGTCCGTTTTGGTGATCCGATTATTCTTCCAGAAGGACGCATCACAAAAGAAGACATGACTAAGATTGATGTTAAGTTATACGAATCTTTCAAACAATTAGATAACGAGCTTAATCCAAACTTTAAGTATGACATGAAGAATGAGAACAAATCGAATTAACGTTGTAGGAATGCAGAACTCTTTAGGAGTTCTGCTTTTTTTCATAAAAAAACTCCACTCTCTGCCAAGATGGCTTTAGAAAGTGGAGTTTTTAGATTAATCTTCCATTGACTGCAAACGATACATGTCATAGTAAGTGCCTTCTTGGGCAATTAACTCATCATGATTGCCTCGTTCGACGATATGTCCATTGTCTAATACTAAGATTAAATTTGCATCACGAATTGTAGATAAACGGTGAGCAATTGCAATCGTTGTTCGACCTTCTTGCATTCGTTTCATACTCGTTTGAATCAATTCTTCTGTTTCGGTATCAATATTCGCAGTAGCTTCATCCAAAATCAATATCTTTGGATCTCTAATAATTGTTCTCGCAAATGAGATTAACTGACGTTCACCACTAGAAAAGCTTGCACCCCGTTCGATAACTTTTGCATTATATTTGTCCGGGTATCGTTCAATAAAGTGATCTGCATGAACAAACTGAGCAGCTCGCTCGATATCTAATTGACTCAAGTCATCATCCATTAAGCGAATATTTCGTGCAATGTCGCCGTAGAATAAGAAGGAATCTTGTAAAACAAGACCCATATTTCTACGGATTTCTTCCATAGGATACTCCTTAATTGATTTGCCATCAATTAGAATGTCACCTTCATAAAATTCATAGAAGCGCATCAAGACATTAATAATCGAACTCTTACCACTACCCGTATGACCAATCAAAGCGACTGTTTCACCAGGATTTGCAGTAAAGGAAATATTATTAAGTACGACATTCTTATCATCATAGGAGAATGTCACATCCTTAAATTCTATCTTACCATTTTCAATCGTTAAGGCGTCTTCTGCATCTTGCTTTGGAGCTAATTCTTCATGATCCAATAAGCGTAAGATACGATAACTTGAAACCATTCCATCTTGGAATACACTTAAGTTATCCATCATCATTCCTAATGGCCGGAAGAAGTTTTGAATATAGGTTGTAAATGAATAGACAACTCCTACTTCAACAAACACATTTAACGACTCTCTTCCGAAAAGGTAAAGAACCAATGTCAATGCGATTGCTTGCAGTAAACTAATAAAAGGATTCAAAAGAATCGCATTCATCTTAACCATAGCAATCCGACCATCAGTGTATGCATCATTGATGGCATTGAATTCTTTTTCTAATCGTTTTTCTTGACGGAATTGTTGAATGATTGACATACCTAAAATATTTTCGTTCAATTTTGTGTTCAGCTGACTGAGTCGTTCACGCATCATACGGTAAATACGTGTACTATAACGTTGGTAAACCCAAATCATCAGAAGCATCAAAGGTAAAAATAATAAGAATAATTTAGCAATATCTTTATCCAATAGCCACATCGCAATGAAAATTGTCCCCATACTCATGACACCTTCGATTAGAGCTAGGAAAACGTTCCAAAATTCTTTAATTGTTTCCGTATCATTGGTGATTCGTGAAACAATTGAACCAGCTGGCGTTTGATCAAAGTAGCGCATTCCTAACTGATTGACCTTGCGGAATAATTTGTTACGAATGTTCTCTACTGTTTTTTCTGACGCCATACTGAATAGATAGTTTTGAAAATACATCGTCAACATACGTATAAGGACTATTAGCAAATAAAACAAAGCAAACTGAATTCCTATTGCAAAAGTAGCATTTCCTTTAGTCACGTAGTCATCAAGAAATATTTGAATGATACGAGGTGCAACTGCGTCTGCTAAGGACAACCCTATTCCAAAAATAATTGAAATAATAAAATCTTTTCTAAAAGGTAACGCAAAGCGGAAAATTCGACTGAGAATAGCCTTTTGTTCTTTCAACGACATTGATTTAGACCAGACAGATTGTTCCATTAATAGTCACCCTCTAACTTGCTCTCAAGCTGTTGTTTTTCATACATCTGACTGTACCAGCCATTATTTGCCATTAATTGTTCATGAGTTCCCCGTTCAATAATGGTTCCCTCATCTAAAACAATGATTTCATTAGCATTCATGACACTACTAATACGGTGAGCAGAAATAATCGTTGTTCGATTATGTCGTTTTTGGTTCATATTACTTAAAATTTCTTCTTCTGTTTTCGCATCAACAGCTGATAAGGAGTCATCAAAAATCAATAATTCTGGATTTGTAATCACTGCTCTTGCAATTGAAATTCGTTGTTTTTGTCCACCAGAAAGAGAAACGCCACGTTCACCAACTAGGGTGTCATAACCATTAGGGAAACCAAGAATGTCATCATGAATGGCCGTTATTCTTGCCGCATCTTCAATTTGTTCTTGGGTATAAGCTGGATTTGCAAAGCGAATATTCTCTCTTATGTTGGTTGAGAATAAAAAGTTCTCTTGAGGAACATAGCCAATCCCTTCAAGTAGTTGATCCAACTTGTAATCACGAATATCGATGCCATTATATTTGATTGATCCGTCATAATGGTCATAAGTACGCAATAGCAACTCAAACAAGGTACTTTTACCAGAGCCTGTTCGACCTACGATACCTAATGTCTCACCCTGCTTCACTGTAAAGTGGATATCGTGAAGCGTGTTTTGAGCAACACCAGGATACTTAAAGGCTTCAAGATCAACAGTTAAGTCACCTGTTAAAGGTGCCGCAATAGCGCCCTCTTTTTCGACAATACTCGATTTTTCTTTTAGTAATTCGTCAATTCGATTGTAACTTGCGCTTCCACGTTCTAAGGTGTTCATTAATCGACCAACAGCCATCATTGGCCAACGCATGAGACCGATATAACTGAAGAATGTGACTAAGTTACCGATTGTCATATCACCATTTTGAATAAAAATCCCACCGAAAATAATTGACAATGCATAAGACAAGCCAATAATAAATATAATTGCAGGACGGAAAAGTGAATTTACCAGATAAACTTCTTTATTTTTCTTAACGACGTCTCTTGTTTGACGTTCAAAGTCAGTAATATCCTCTTCTTCTTCGCCAAATGTCTTTATGACTTTAGCACCAGT
>CAZLGI010000124.1:4436-5326 GCA_964558995.1 uncultured Carnobacteriaceae bacterium
TAATACTTTCCTGTGTTTTATCATTCAAGCCTGAAAATGCGGCTTGTGCTTTTCGAAATTGACGGTGCATACGCTTTCCTAAAATTCGGGAAACAATCGTTAAAGCTGGAATAGGAATCATAGCGATCAAAGTTAAACGCCAATCAACGACTAAGAACATCGTAATTAACGTAATTCCACCTGAAGAAATCGAATCCGCTAAAGTAAGAATACCTGCTCCCGCTACTAAACGAATAGACGTTAAGTCATTCGTGGCATGAGCCATCAGATCACCGGTACGGTATTTCTGAAAGAAAGATGCGTCCATTTTTGTAAAGTGATGAAATAAACGTGTGCGTAATGTTTTTTCTAATTTTGCTGACGTTCCCCATATTCTAATTCGCCAGATATATCGAAATACATATTGTAAAATCCCAACTGACAGAATAAGTAAAACTTGAATGATCAACATTTTACTTGTTAACGTGCCAAGGTTAATTTGGTCAATAATATTCCCAACGATACGAGGTGAAACAACTTGTAGAATAGCAACCAAAATTAAAAAGCTAACACCAAGTGTATAGGCCTTCCATTCTTGTTTAAAGAACCATCTTAATTTTCTAAATATTTCCATTCAATACCCACCTTCGTTTTGAAAATTATAAAAATGAAAAAGTGGATCCAAAAATAGTATCCACTTTTCCTAGTATTAAATTATTTCTTTTTCTTCTTTGTTGATTGTGTCTTCATTGATGCCATAATTTGTTTTACTTTACGTTCTGATGGCTTTTGCCCCATTTGCATCATCATGTTTCGCAACATGTCTTCTGAAATTGGTGGGTTTTCCGCAAAATAGTTCATCATATAACGACGTGCTAAAAAGAAGCCACCTACAGCTCCTAAAAGTACCC
>CAZLGI010000125.1:0-2335 GCA_964558995.1 uncultured Carnobacteriaceae bacterium
AGTCTAGAGCAGAGAATGAATCGTCAAAGACGTATACATCTGGTTCTTTTACAATTGCACGTGCGATACATAGTCGTTGACGTTGACCACCTGAGAAGTTTGTACCGCCCTGTTCGACAACTGAATCCAGTTGTTTGTCCAAACCTTTAACAAAATCTATTGCTTGGGCAATTTCTAGAGCTTTCCAAATTTCTTCGTCAGTCGCATCTCCTCGTCCGAATAACATATTGCTTCGAATCGTACCTGAGAATAAGTTTGCTTTTTGCGGAACAAGGGAAATATGTTCACGAATATCATGTTGACTTAAAGTATTCATATTCTGATCGTTCAACAATACTCGACCTTCAGTTGGGTCATAAAAACGTAAGATTAAATTAGCAATGGTTGATTTCCCTGATCCAGTTCCACCGATAATCGCTAAGGTTTCCCCTGCCTTCATTTCGAAGTCAACGTTTTGCAGAACTGCTCGCTCTGCATCTGGGAATGTGTAAGTGACATTTTCAAATTTTAGATGACGATTCGACAAATCAGTCTTAACTTCTTTCAGCTTTTCGTCACCGTCTTGAATCGTACTTTCAAGTGCAAAGATTTCATTGATACGGGTCGCTGATACTTGCGCACGAGGAATCATTGTTAAAATCATTGACATCATCATAAATGCGAAAAGCATCATGGCAGAATAGTTGATGAAAGCAACTAAGTTACCCACTGGCATATTACCTAGTGAAATGTAGTCTCCACCAATTAAAATAATCGCAATGTTTGTTCCACTTAGTACTAATATCATAACTGGCATGAGTAAACTCATAATAGACATCGCTTTTATGTTAGTGGCCATGAAGTCTTCGTTTGCTTCAGCGAATCGTTCTTCTTCATAAGCACTTTTATTAAACGCTCGAATCACTCGAACGCCCGTTAAACCTTCACGGAATACTAAGTTCAAACGGTCTGTTTTCTTTTGAATTTTCTTAAATAGAGGCACAGCAGAGCGCATAATTAAAAACAGTAAGATCACTAGAACTGGAACAGATACGAAAAATACTCTCGCTAGTTCTGGACTTTGAGAATAAGAAAGTACGGCTGCTCCGACTCCCATAATTGGTGCAAATAACATTAAACGCATAAACATCATGAAGACAAGTTGAACTTGTTCCACGTCATTTGTTGAACGTGTAATTAATGAGGCTGTCCCAATTTCATTAATTCTATCTTGTGATAAAGACATCACTTTTTTATAGACGTCTCCTCTAATTTCTTTACCAACACGTTGCGATTCGCGAGCAGAAATATAGACTCCGGCAATCGCAGCTAAAATGGTAACAATCGTGAGTAAAATCATCACGAACCCAGTTTCCCAAATAAAGGAAATATTCCCAGTAGCTACCCCATCGTTAATAATATCCGCCGTCAAATTTGGTAAATTTAACTCTGCAAAAACCTGTATTACTATAAATATTACGGAACCCAACATGGCTTTCCATGATATTCTTTTTCCTAATTCAACCATCCAAAGGTAACCCCCTTAATTTTTTTCCTGTATTAAAATTCCATTTGCCATCCAAGACAAACGTTGATAAATAATCTCATATGCACTTTCCTCTGAAAGATTCTTCAAGAACACTTTTGCAATTGTCCAATGCATCACTTGGAACATATATTGCATAAATTCTTTCAGTTCAGTTTCAAAAGTGAACTTCAAATCATCTGTGTTGATTTTTTTTACCAATTCTTCAAAATCAATAAATGTATGATTCTGTTTATCGTTTGAGTCTTCATTCTCATAGATATTACGACTTCTTCGATAGGTCATGTTCACAAAAAACTGATGATAAAATAAGCGATGCTCGCCATTTAAGTAATGTTCATACATAAATTTAAATGTTTCTATAAGTCCTTCAATCAACTTACCGTCTACATTAACAAAACATTCAGAAATCTTAGCATTCATATCATCTTTCAATAGATCTAAACAATAGAAATATAAATCTTCTTTGTCATGAAAGTATTGGTAGAAACTTCCACGTGAAATATCTGATTGTTGAATAATCATATTTATCGAGGCATCATCTAGAGACACTCGCGAAAATTCTGCATAGGCAGCGGTTAATAATCGTTCTTTCTTTTCGTTTGTTAAATTATAAAATGTTTTCTTAGGCAATTCATCACCCACCTTTCGAATAAGACACCACAACATTATATGACACCCTGTCACTATTTGTCAATGTAAAAGCACCTAACGGTTAAGTTAGGTGCTTTTTCTTAGTGACTCTTGCTGGTTTATTCGTCCGCTGCCTCTCCTTCAACTGGTGCTGAAATAGTCTCGGTCGCGATTGGG
>CAZLGI010000125.1:2345-5276 GCA_964558995.1 uncultured Carnobacteriaceae bacterium
TACAGGCCTGAATAATCTTTATACCATTCGAAAACGTGCATGAAGATTACTTTTAAGACGGCATAGCCAGGGATTCCTAAAATAAACCCTGTTAGACCGAATAGTTTTCCAGCAGTCAGTAAAACCATCAAAATAGTAACCGGATGGATGGATAAGTTACTTCCTAGAACTTGTGGCGAGATCACTCGGCCTTCAATAAACTGTTCAATACTGAAGACAATCAAAACTTGTACCAGCATAAATGGTGATGTAACGAGACCAACGATAATTGCTGGAATCATTGCTAAGAAAGAACCAACATAGGGAATGATATTCAAAAACCCAGCCAAGACGCCTAGTAGAACGCCGTAGTTTAAGTCAATAATCGAGTAACCAATGACAAACATAACCCCTACAAAAAAGGCGACAATAATTTGTCCGCGCACATATTGACTGACTTGAATGTTGATCTTTCTTAACAAATCACCAATTGAACTGCGATGTTTATTAGGGAAAAATTGCAAAATGTTTTTCGGTAATTTATGGCCCTCTTTTAATAAATAATAGAGAATAATCGGCATCGTAATTAGACCAACAACGACATTCGTTACTGCTCCAACAATATTGGTAATTCCTGAAACGGCATTAGAAAGGAAATTATTCGCCCAATTCGTTAAGGCAGACATGATATTGCTATTTATCTCAGTAAATTGCTCTTGAATCGAGAGGAACCAATCATATTCAAACAGATTCAGTAACATATTATTAACCGTGACCCAATATTGCGGAAATTCTTCGATTAAGCCAATAAATTGTTCCTGTATAATTGGAATTAAAATCGCGATACCCCAGATCATCATGAGAACTAAAATCGTAAAAGCCAGGCTAATCGCGCCAATCCGATTCATACCCTTTTTCTCAAGATAGTTGACGAGAGGATTCATCAAGTAAAATAAAATCCCACTCAACACTAATGGAAAGCCTAAAATACTAAAGAAACTACCTATCGGAGCTAATAAGTGTGAGACGCGTGAAAATACAAAGACAATTAATAATATTAATAAAATAATCAAGAGCGAGGTAACTATTTTATTATTCAAAATCCACTTCTCAAACCACGATAATCGGTAGACTGATAATTCTTTTTCTTTGCTGTTCTGCTTCATATAATCCCCCTACGCTTTCATTATTGGTTAAAGTGATAGTCGACAATCATTCCTTCTTTAACTTCTGGTAAATGAAAGTCCTTTGATTGATACTCGAACTTTTTCAAAATGAACGATTTGACTTTTCATTTATACGCTCCTTTTCATAAATTTCCTTACTTCTATTTTAACATATTTTAAGTATAAGCATAGGTACCGTTTTCTAATTTTTCTTAATTTTTGGTATACTAGAGTTATGGTAAATAATATTTGAGAGGATTGGTATCATGTCACACACTTTATATTTGGGTTCATATACGAAACGTGAGAGTAAAGGCGTTCATAAAATCCAATTGAATACAGAAACACAACACTTAGAAGACTATCAATTGATTGCAGAAGTTGATTCTCCGACCTACTTGGCTTTTTCTGGTGATAAGAAAAAAATGTACACCATTTCTAAAGAAGAAGATGGTGGCGGCCTGACCTCTTTTGCATTGCAAGATGATGGTACTTACAAGAAGCTTGCATCGAACACGTCAGAGGATGCTGCTCCTTGTTATATCGCTTTAGATGAAGTACGTAACTTAATTTTCACGGCTAGCTATCATGGCGGTTTTTTATCGGTTTACCGAGAGCACGCTGATGGAACGATTGAATTAGTTGATCGCGTAGAGCATGAAGGAAGCAGCACGCATGAAAATCAAGATGCTCCTCACGTTCACTACACAGACTACTCACCTGACAAAAAGTATTTATTTGTCTGTGATTTAGGAACAGATGGCGTTTATACGTACACCGTTTCTGATGAAGGTAAATTAAAGGAAGTGTCTCGTTATACTGCTAAAGCTGGTACTGGCCCGCGTCACCTTGTTTTCCATCCAAACGGAAAAACAGTTTACTTGTTAGGTGAGCTAAGCAGCGAGATTGAAATCTTAACCTATGACAAAGATGATGGTAGCTTAACCTATCAAGATCGCATCGCAACGATTCCAGAGTCGCATACGACTTTCAACAGTGGAGCAGCGATTCGAGTCACTTTTGACGGAAAATATGTCTACAGTTCAAACCGTGGCCATGACTCGATTGCAGCATTCAAAGTATCAGATACGGATCAATCACTATCATTAATTGAAATTGTTCCAAGCGAAGGTAACACGCCACGTGACTTTAACCTTACTCCTGATGACGGCTATCTTGTGGTTGGTCACCAAGATTCTGACCATCTAACGTTATTTAGTCGCGATGATTTAACAGGTAAATTAAAACTCAAGCAAAAAGACGTTTATGCTCCAGAGTGTGTTTGTATTACATTTTAAGTGTAAGTAAAAGGGACTGGGAAAAAACTCAGCCCTAAATAAAAAATACGCGGTGAAACAATCAGACTTTTGATTATTTCATCGCGCTTTTTATTTTCGAAAGAATAACTTTGAAAATGGAATTAACGTGCGGGTATCAATTGGATTTGGAAAGATATCGAAGTCAATGAAATGTTGATTACTAGATGCCACTTGAAGGTTTTAGCCTGGTTTCAGTTCACGGTTTTTCATACACACGAATGTTACATCTGAGTTTTTCCCTGCCCCTTTATGAAGGTCAAGACCCAAAAGACAGAAGGAAAAAGCGGGTTCCCCGCTTTTTTCAAAGATATTTAAAGTGAAGAGTGACAACCAGGAAATAGCGTTGAGCTGGTCGTCACTCTTAGCTGGGCAGCGTAATTATTTTTGACTATTATAGTTTGACGCATTTTCGTTAAAATGTGTCAAACTCAACCTCGATTTAAGATAGTTTGACGCATTTTCGTTAT
>CAZLGI010000126.1:0-5242 GCA_964558995.1 uncultured Carnobacteriaceae bacterium
AAATCTACTCCTTTCGCAGCACAAATGGCAGCAGAAGCAGCAGCAAAAGTTTCTATGGAAAATGGTATGAAAACAGTAGAAGTATCAGTAAAAGGACCTGGATCTGGACGTGAAGCAGCAATTCGTTCGCTACAAGCAGCAGGTTTGGAAGTTACAGCAATTCGTGACGTAACACCAATCCCGCATAACGGTTGTCGCCCACCAAAACGTCGTCGGGTATAATTTTCTTTTTGTATCCAATGTAATAGATAGATATCGCAATGGCCTCACTAGGATGAACGAACCGTTTTGAAAGGGGTAAATTGACATATGATCGAAATTGAAAAGCCAAGAATCGAAACGATTGAGATCAGCGAGGATGCTACTTTTGGTAAATTCGTTGTAGAACCACTTGAACGGGGATATGGGACAACACTTGGTAACTCATTACGTCGTATTCTGTTATCGTCATTGCCAGGTACTGCAGTTTCAACTCTTCAAATAGATGGTGTTCTGCATGAATTTTCAACCATTGATGGGGTACTTGAAGACGTAACACAAATTGTATTGAATGTTAAGGATTTAGCTTTAAAATTCTATACAACAGAAGACAAGACACTAGAAATTGATGTTAAAGGTCCAGCAGTCGTAACAGCTGCAGACATTAATCATGATAGTGACGTAGAAGTATTAAATCCTGATTTATATATTTGTACGGTTGCTGAAGGTGCACACTTCCATGTGCGTATGGACGCAAAAAATGGCCGTGGTTACGTTCGTTCTGAACATAACAAAGCGGACGACATGCCAATTGGTGTTATTCCGGTCGATTCGATTTTCACCCCAGTTAAAAAAGTGAATTACCAGGTTGAAAATACACGTATTGGTCAGAAAAACACTTTTGACAAATTAACTTTGGATATTTGGACAGATGGTTCTGTTAGTCCAGAGGAAGCGGTTAGTCTAGCTGCTAAGATTTTAACTGAGCATTTAGATATTTTTGTGAATCTAACTGATGAAGCTCGCCAGACTGAAGTCATGGTTGAGAAGGAAGAAACACAGAAAGAAAAAATGCTTGAAATGACAATTGAAGAATTAGATCTTTCTGTTCGTTCATACAACTGTTTGAAACGTGCAGGAATTAATACAATTGAAGAACTGACTGCAAAGTCGGAAGCTGAGATGATTAAAGTACGGAACCTTGGACGTAAATCACTTGATGAAGTGAAAAACAAGTTATCTGAACTTGAATTAACTTTACGCCAAGATGACTAGTACTGCAGCAAAGGAGGATTACCTGAATGGCTTATCGTAAATTAGGACGTACAAGTTCTCAAAGAAAAGCATTACTACGCGATTTGACTACTGATATCATTATTAACGAACGTATTACTACAACTGAAGCTCGCGCTAAAGAAGTTCGTAAAACGGTTGAAAAGATGATTACTTTAGGCAAACGTGGAGATTTAGCATCACGTCGTATGGCTGCTAAATTTGTACGTAATGAAATTGCTGATGTACGTGAAGAAGATGAAGAAATCGTGATTGAAGATGCATTGCAAAAACTATTTAATGGTTTAGCAGAGCGTTATGCTGACCGTCAAGGTGGCTACACACGTATTATGAAAACTGAACCACGTCGCGGTGATGCGGCACCAATGGTAATCATTGAATTAGTTTAATTTAACGAACCAATGATTAGCAAAATGAAATGAGCGTTATGATGTTGATTTCTCCTGAAAGGTTGAGAGGTTAGAGTCTAGCTCGTGAATTCCTCATGGAAATACTAATTTCCATGAGGAACTCATCATTTCATAGATAGATTAGAAGAGATGAACAAGCTTGTTCAGCTCTATTTTTTTTGAATTCCCATATTCCAAAAAAAGTGATGAAGCAGGGCCGTGTGCTCTGCTTTTTTTTTGCGTTTAATGTTGGTTGGCTTTCTTATATCGTTTGCCACCTTCTGCCATCGGACCGATCGGAGCCTGAAGTCTCCAATCTTGGAAGATTCAAACTGTCTCTTAATCGCTGGCGCGATTGTGAGAGGTCTATATGTTTTCTTGATAATAATTGAAGTGTATATCTATAGCGCTGGAGATAATTAGGTAGTTTAATTCTATCTAGCTCTCAAGTTCCGACTTATTGACCTAACTCGGAACTTCGTGGGATTTTTTTACCGGGAACCTTCGAGTTGGATTGTTTCGAATTTGAAGAGTGATAACCAGAATTTGAAGTTGAACTGGTTGTCACTCATTTGGGAAATTAGATCTAAATACCTGCCAATTATCGTATATTTGGAAGTTCAGAAGCAAGAGGCGTTGTGAATTTCCGACTTTGGCTCTAAACTCTGAAGTACAAAAAAGTAATTCTGTAATTTAGAGTTGGAGCTCATAAAGGTATAAACCAAAGACCAAAAGGAAAAAGTGGGGACCCGCTTTTCCGACTAATATAAACCAAAAATCAACTGCAAGTGACCAGATCATAGAATTTATAAACGTTGGTCTTCCCACCCTCAAACAAAATCGCGATGAAACCGCTAATCACCCATCACTATTCGATAAATGTGTCAAGACAGCTAATGCAATTTTCCAGACTTTCTATTATACTATGTAGGTGACATAATTTGCCTATGCTTTTTTGACATGCACTTTTATATATATTTCAGACAATTTAACTTATAATGACTATGAGAGACAGTATAACTGTCGAATGAATCAGCTATGAGAAGGAAGTAGGGTATCAATATGGAAGAGATTATCCAATTGAAAGATATAACATTTACCTATTCGGAAGAGGATTTGCGTCCTGCTTTGAATGGAGTATCGCTTAGTGTGAATCGTGGGGAATGGATCGCGATTATTGGTCCAAATGGTTCGGGGAAATCAACACTAGCTAAAACAATTAATGGTTTGATTGAATCTGACTCTGGCGAAGTATCAGTTGGTGGTATGAAGCTGACGATGGATACAGTGTGGGATGTTCGTAAAAAGATAGGGATGGTGTTTCAAAATCCTGACAACCAATTTGTTGGATCCACAGTAGAGGATGATGTAGCCTTTGGGTTGGAGAACATCGGTGTGCCTAGAGAAGAGATGCTTGACCGTGTGAGAAACGCTGTAGCAGCTGTTAATATGGCTGATTTCATGGACAAAGAACCAGCACGACTATCAGGCGGGCAAAAGCAACGGGTTGCGATTGCGGGAATTATTGCGTTAGCGCCGGATATTATTATTTTAGACGAGGCCACTACCATGTTGGATCCAAAAGGCCGTCATGAGGTTATCGAAACGATTCAACGAATTAAAGCGGAACAAAATTTAACGGTCATTTCGATCACGCATGATATCGACGAAGCTGCCAAAGCTAATCGTATTTTTGTGATGCAAGAAGGACAATTAAAACGTGTCGGAACGCCAGAGGAAATTTTCTCTGTTGGTGCCGATATTATTGACATGGGTTTAGATATCCCATTTCCTGAAAAATTAAAATATCAATTAAGAAGACAAGGCTTAGAAGTTCCAGAAGCTTATTTAACTGAGGAAGGGATTGTGGATTGGTTATGGACATTATTTTCAAAGATGTAGGCTTCGCATATTCTGCCGGGACACCGTTCGAAAATCGTGCACTTTATGATGTGAACTTAAACATTATTGACGGAAGCTACACGGCTTTAATTGGCCATACAGGTAGCGGAAAATCCACCGTGACGCAGCACTTAAACGCACTCCTAAAACCGACTGAGGGAACCGTTCAAATCGGTGACCGAATCATTAAACCAGAAACAAGCAATAAAAATCTGAAGTTTCTACGTAAAAAAGTAGCGATTGTGTTTCAATTTCCAGAGTCACAGCTTTTTGAAGAAACGATCGCAAAAGATATTGCCTTTGGTCCGATGAACTTTGGTGCCACCAAAGAAGAAGCGATGGAAATTGTGAAACGTGTCTTGCCAATGGTTGGCTTGGACGAAACCTTTATGGAACGTTCTCCTTTTGACCTATCAGGTGGACAAATGCGTCGGGTTGCGATTGCTGGAGTATTGGCAATGGATCCGGAAGTATTGGTCTTAGATGAGCCAACAGCTGGTTTAGATCCGGCAGGGCGTCGTGAAATTATGTCGATGTTTAACCAACTTCACGAGGAGCAAAACCTTTCAATCGTGTTAGTCACTCACCAAATGGATGACGTCGCAAGTTATGCCGATCACGTAATTATTATGGAAAAAGGAACCGTTGTAAAAATGGGACCTCCTGAAGAAATTTTCCTAGACGCGGATTGGTTACAAGAGAAGCAATTAGGCTTACCAGCATCCTTGCAGTTCATGAAGATGTTTACTGAGAAAACTGGGGTAGACTTCGGCAATGACCGCCCATTAGGAACTGAGAAACTGGCTGAGGCGATTATTAATCAATTAAAGGCACGGGAAAGAGGTGCGTTTGATGCTTGATAAACTATTATTTGGTCGCTACATTCATAGAGATTCATTTATTCATAAAATGGATCCACGGGCAAAATTACTTGGCGCATTTTATTTCATTGTCATTATTTTCTTAGCTAACAACTGGGGCACATACGCGGTCATGGCGCTCTTTACATTCCTTTGTGTGTCTTTGTCTGGAATCCCATTCAAAGTCTTCTTAAACGGCGTTAAGCCCCTTATTTGGCTGATATCCTTCACCGTACTGCTGCAAATCTTTTTTACCACAGGCGGAGAGACCTATTTCAGTTGGGGAATTCTTAATGTCACATCATTTGGTTTGATAAACGGTGCCTTTATCTTCGTTCGTTTCGTCTTGATTATTTTTATGTCGACTTTACTGACGCTAACGACGATGCCGCTGTCTCTAACTGATGCGATTGAAGCGTTACTGAATCCTTTGAAAAAAATTAATCTACCGGTTCATGAAATAGCTTTGATGCTATCAATCGCGTTACGTTTTGTACCGACATTGATGGATGAGGCTACGAAAATCATGAACGCCCAACGCGCTAGAGGAGTCGACTTTGGTGAAGGAAATGTCATTCAACAAATGAAGGCAGTCACACCAATTTTAGTTCCACTATTCGTAAGTTCCTTTGAACGTGCGGATGAGTTAGCAAATGCGATGGAAGCGCGCGGCTATCAAGGTGGCGAAGGCAGAACGAAATACCGTCTCTTAAATTGGCAAGGCCGAGATACTGTGGCTATGCTAGGTTTTGTGGCTTTGACGGTCGTCTTGTTTTTCTTACGTAATTAATGAAAGAGTATAAGGTGACACATGACTAC
>CAZLGI010000127.1:0-2613 GCA_964558995.1 uncultured Carnobacteriaceae bacterium
AATGTGGGAGAAGCCATTGCCCACCTTAACGGAAGAGAGTTTGACGATTTCGAACCACAAAAAGGGATCCAACCCAAAGCGGAGATTAAAATGGATTTTGAGAACAAGAAAATTTACTCGACCGGCATCATTGGTAATCAAGAGCGGACGGTTGAGAAGAGCTTCAAAATTGAATGGCAGGAGAAGGAAACTGGGGGAGGGTTACCAAGTGTTCCTGTTGGAGCATCAATAATAGCCAAAGATAGTGTTGCTGTTCGAGGTAGTGGAATTATTCGTAGTGATGTCTATTTGGATGCTGTTAATAAGAATAGTTTTGAAATAGATAATGATGGAAAGATAGAAGGGACTCTTTATCACAATAATAGTCTTAATAAAAGCCAATTAGTGCAAGCGGGTCAAGGACTTTATGACACTGTAAAGACAAACGTAAAGACGGATGACATACTCTGGAGACGTTATGAAGAGTATGTGGATATGCCAGTTGAGTATACTCAAAGTACTATATCGAGTACAAAATTATCTAATAAAATGAACGCAAATCAATTAAATAATAAACACTTTAACTCTTTTATGTTAACGGAAGATTTTGTAATAGATACCCAAAATCAAGATATAAATTTTAGTGTGGATGATTTTAGTAGTAATGGAAAAAAATTAAAAATTCTAGGCGCAGGCAAAGTTAATATTTATGTTAATAACAATTTAATATTATCAGGTGGTAATTTTAATTTAAATCAGGATACAAATTCTCTTAATATTCATTATTTGGGACAAGGGAATTGGGGTAGCAACCCGATTATGATTAATAATGGAATGTTATTTAATGGAAATATATTTCTGAGAAATAAAAGCCTGTCACGCTTAGGCGTGACAGGGCCGGGCCTTACAGGAACGATTGTAAGCAATAAGGCGGATGTCAATTTTGAATATGGCGGCCCAATGGAAGTAGTGGTTATTGCTCCTAACTCAAAAGTGGAGTTAATGGGAGGGGCTGGAAATAAAGGCATAATTATTGCTAAAAGTGTAATAGTGTCAAATAACGCAACCCTTTCGTACTATTTAAGTGATGATTCTCCTATAGGAGGTTCTGCTTCCGGCAACACCAACGAAACCTCTCCCGAAGACATCATCAAATCAGATCCAATCCTAGAAACCAAATAGAAAAGCAGGTGATATCATGGCAGATTTCGAAAAGAAAAAACTAGGCGACCTTCTAAAAGAAGCAGGTCTAGTGACAGAATACCAAATCACAGAAGCGCTCGAACAAAAAAAACGGTACCAAAAACTGGGAGACGCACTAGTTGAACAAGGTTACATCACAGAAAAACAATTGCTAGACGTCTTAGAAATTCAACTAAAATTAGACAGTGTATCCTTATACCAATATCCAATTGATGTGAGTTTGATTGAATTAGTATCTCGAGACTTTGCGCGGTCAAAACTGATTCTACCAATTCACAGAGAACAGAATCGTCTAATTGTCGCGATGAATGATCCGCTTGATTTCTATGCAATAGAAGAAATTGAATTTTCAACGGGTTATATGGTGCAACCGGTTATCGCAACCCGAGATGATTTACTACAAACCATCAACCGTCTCTATGATTTAGAAGAGATCGTGTTGGAACGTATCGAAGGGCAAGATGCCCCTGCAGTTAGAGTGTTTGACCAACTGTTAGAAACGGGTGTTTCAATTCACGCATCCGATATCCATCTGGAGCAACAGGAAAGTCAAGTCGCGGTTCGTTACCGGGTAGATGGGGTTCTTCGAACAGATCGACCAATTCCTCGATCGTTGATGAGTGCTCTTGTCGCACGGATTAAAATTATGGCAGGCTTGGATGTTACAGAAACCCGTTTACCGCAAGATGGACGTATTAGTGCCAAGGTAATGGACAAGAAAATTAATTTACGTGTCTCAACTTTGCCAACCATGTTTGGTGAAAAAGTTGTCATCCGTATTTTAGATATGTCGAATGTATTCAAAAAAGTCTCAGATATAGGTTTGGAAAAAAATGTCTTAGAATCCTATCAACAACTAATTAAAGAACCGTCAGGCTTGATTTTAATCACCGGTCCAACAGGTTCTGGGAAATCCTCAACCTTGTATGGGTCCTTAAATGAGTTGAATCATTCTGACTCAAATATTGTCACGATTGAAGATCCAGTAGAATATCAATTAGAAGGCATCAACCAAGTTCAAGTGAATGCTCCGATTGGTTTAACGTTCGCAAAAGGGTTGCGTTCTATTTTGCGTCAAGACCCAAATATCATCATGGTAGGTGAAATTCGAGATAAAGAAACAGCTGAAATTAGTGTGCGTGCCGCTTTAACCGGTCACTTAGTTTTCAGTACCTTACACACGAACAGTGCGATTGAAGCAATTCCCCGTTTATTAGATATGGGAGTCGAACCTTACCTCGTCGTTTCTGCCTTAAGTGGTGTGATGGCTCAACGTTTGGTCAAGCGAGTGTGTAAAGACTGTGCATACAAACGACCAGCAAACGAAACAGAAAAAGATGTGTTCGCAAGACGCGGTTTGGAAATCGACGAAATAACCCTAGGAACAGGTTGTGATGTTTGTCGTCACACAGGTTACCGCGGACGAATGGC
>CAZLGI010000127.1:2637-4586 GCA_964558995.1 uncultured Carnobacteriaceae bacterium
GATGAAATAAAATCAATGTTGATGAGCCAAGCCTCTGTTCAAGATATTAAAAAACATGTCACGCAACAAGGCATACATTTCCTATTAGATGACGGTTTGAAAAAAATACAACAAGGGCAAACGACGCTGGAAGAAGTACTTCGCGTTGCATCCTTTGATTTGTAGGCCTTAACACAGTGGAGGAATCATGAAAACATTAGATAAATTATTGACAGACGCAAATCTAAAGCAAGCCTCCGATGTCCATTTAGTGGCAGGAGCACCACCAGTTTTTCGGATTAACGGTCACCTTTACCCACAAAAAGGGGACAATTTAATGCCGCAAGATATTAAAGCTTTCGTTCGAAACATGTTAACGGATAATTTGTGGGAAGAGTTGCAGGAAGAAAGAGAACTTGATTTCTCTTACGGTATCACTGGTGTGTCGCGCTTTCGTGTCAATGCGTTTTACCAACGAAACGCACTTTCCTTAGCTTTCAGAATTATTACGAAAGAAATCCCTTCAGTAGAAAGTTTAGGATTACCATCAATCACGAAGAAGTTAGTCGAGAAACCATATGGCTTGTTTTTAGTAACGGGTCCAACTGGGAGTGGGAAAAGTACCTCGCTCGCATCCTTGATTGATTATATGAACGAAACAATGAATCGCCACATCATTACGTTGGAGGATCCGATTGAATATTTACATTCGCACAAACAATCAATTATCGAACAACGGGAAGTTGGCTTTGATACCTTATCTTTCAAAAAAGGCTTACGAGCCAGCTTGCGTCAAGATCCAGATGTGATTTTAGTAGGGGAGCTACGTGATTACGAAACGATTTCAACTGCCATCACCGCAGCGGAAACTGGGCATCTCGTTTTAGGGACGCTTCATACTTCTGATGCGGCAGGCAGTATTGACCGAATGATTGATGTCTTCCCGCTTCACCAAAGGGATCAAGTCAGATTGATGCTGGCGAATGTGTTGCTCGGTATTCTGTCGCAAAGATTGTTTCCACTTTGGAATACATCAGGTAGAGTGGCGGCGACTGAGATGTTAGTAAATAACTCAGCCATTAAAAACTTAATTCGAACGGAAAAAATGCATCAAATTCCTAACGTTCTACAAACGTCACGGAAATTGGGCATGCATACAATGGAAATGAGCGTTCGCTCGCTAATCAAAGATGGGAAAATTGACCCACAAGGTGTCTACCCACATAGCGATTAAACGAGAGGAAGGAGGACGAATATGGGTGTTTTTGCCTATAAAGCAAAGTCAGTTGAAGGGAAAGTTGTTAAAGGAAAGATAGAATCAATTAGTAAAGTAGAAGCATTGAACGAATTATCGAAAATGGACCTTGTTGTTTTCGAGGTAGAGCCAATGAATACAATCTTGAATAAAGACATTTATATTGGAGCGCCACTAAAAGATAAAGACTTCACGATTTTCTTACGTCAGTTTGCTACTTTGATGGAGGCAGGGCTCTTATTAATTGATGCATTGGATTTGCTTGCCAAACAAGCAAGTAATCGCATCTTGAATGAGACCTTAGAAGAAGTTTCTGCAGAAGTTAAAGGCGGTGTCACATTATCCAGTGCTTTGGCACACCATCCAAAGGTCTTCCCGAAACTACTTATCCATATGATTGAGGCAGCTGAAATTAGCGGAAAATTAGAAGAAACACTAGACCAGATGGCGACTTATTATGAAAAACAGTACCGAATTAAGCAAAAAGTTACGACGGCCATGACTTATCCAATGGTGGTTGGTTCCTTAGCAGTTTTAATTACAATTTTTCTATTAGTCTTTATTGTGCCGATGTTTGCCGCGATGTTTGAATCAATGGGTGAGGAATTACCGGCAATCACTTTAATGATTTTAGGGCTCAGCACATCGATTCAACGTTTTTGGTGGATCTTCACAGCAGCCATTTTAGGATTCGTGATTGTCTTTCTGCAATTGA
>CAZLGI010000127.1:4596-5209 GCA_964558995.1 uncultured Carnobacteriaceae bacterium
TAGCCTATCAATTAGATGTGATGAAACTGAAAGTCCCGGTTTTTGGAATGTTCACTCAAAAAACAATTTTAGCTCGAATGACCCAAACTTTAAGTTCATTAATAAATAGTTCTGTGCCGATTTTGGATGCGATAGATGTCACGAGTCAAGTCGTAGGAAACAGAGTCGTTGAAAAAGTTTTACTGGAAGCTCGCGATGCAGTCGAGCAAGGTGAATCACTTTCTAAGCCGTTGTCAGATCACTGGGCTTTTCCGCCTTTAATCAGTCAAATGATTCAAGTTGGAGAATCAAGTGGCGCTTTAGATGATACACTTAAAAAAATCGCAACTATTTACGACCAAGAGGTAGAAGAAGCGTCAGATCGTTTGCAATCTTTAATTGAACCACTGATGATTATCTTCCTTTCTATCATCGTCGGAGCCATTGTTTTAGCGATTGTAATACCAATGTTTGGCCTATTCGAAAGTTTTTGATACGAATTCGAATTAATTCCAAAAAAGAGTTGTATTATCTAAATGAATCATATATAATTCAGACATAAGAAACATTTGTTAATGATTTTTATATATACTTAATGACACAAAGTGCATAGACATGAGATAAAAAGGAGATT
>CAZLGI010000128.1:0-5181 GCA_964558995.1 uncultured Carnobacteriaceae bacterium
GAATTTATCATGAAAAAACAATTATTCTTATTATTAGCAGCAGGGACTCTTTTGGCAGCGTGTGGTAACGAAGGGCAAACAAACGAAGGAAACGACGATAAGTCATATGTCGTTGGAATTGATGAAACCTTTGCACCAATGAGCTTCCGTAATGCAGAAGGTGACATCGTAGGCTTTGATGTTGATTTGGCAGCGGAAGTTGGCGAAATCATGGGTGTGGAGTTTACCTTCCAACCAATTGATTGGGTAATGAAAGAAACAGAATTAAATGCTGGAAATATTGACTTAATTTGGAATGGTTACAGTATTACAGATGAACGAAAAGAGAAAGTTGCATTTACAGATCCATATTTAGACAATCGACAAATTATCGTTACTCTGGCTGACAGTGATATTCAAGAGAAAGCCGATTTAGCGGGAGTTGTCGTTTCGACCCAACAAGCTTCTGCCACATTAGATGCATTGAACGCAGATACGACTGGTATTGTTGAAAAGTTTGATGGCGGCGAACCAATTTTATATCCGACATTCACGGACGTGTTCAATGACTTAGACAGTAAGCGAAGTGAAGCAATTGTTGTGGATGAAGTTCTTGGCCGTTATATAATGGGTCAAAAAGGTGCGGATAAGTATCGTGTTTTGGAAGATAACTTTGGCGAAGAGCAATACGGTGTCGGGGTTAGAAAAGACGATACTGAATTTTTAGCAGACTTGAACGAAGCACTGAAAGAACTAAAAAATAATGGCAGCTATGATGAGATTTATGCAGAATGGTTTGCTGAGTAAGAAGGGATTACTATGGAATTAATTCAAACGATTTGGCCATCTTTATTAAATGGTTTCCAAACAACCTTAAGCATCTTTTTGATTGTAGGTATTATAAGTATTCCACTTGGATTTTTAATCGCGTTAATTCGTATTTATGCGCCGAAATGGATCGGAGCCATTATCCAAGTGTATATTTTCATTATGCGTGGGACGCCGCTCTTACTTCAATTAATGTTTTTCTTTTTTGGCTTACCATTCATCGGTATCACGATGGGGCGGTTTGACGCGGCAATACTTGCTTTTATAATCAATTACGCCGCCTACTACGCAGAAATTTTCCGAGGTGGCATAATGGCGATACCAGAAAATCAATTTGAATCAATCGAAGTATTAGGAATTGGAAAAATTAGAGGCTTTTTCAGAATTATTATTCCACAAGTGTTTCGAATTGTTCTTCCGTCAGTCGGAAATGAAATCATCTCTCTAGTCAAAGACACGTCACTCGTTTACATTTTAGGTATCGGTGAGTTACTGCGGGCTGGTCAGTCAGCCGCAAACACCTATGCCTCGCTGCTTCCTTTCGTAGGAGTTGGTTTATTGTATTTAGGAGTCACGGGTATTATCACGATTGGATTAAATTACGTTGAAAAACGCACGACATTTTAGGAGGCCTTTTTAATGTTACTTAAAGCAAAAAATATATCAAAAGCTTTCCGAAATCAGATGGTATTAGATAATTTTTCTTTTGAAATATCAAATGGTGAAATTGTTGTTTTGACGGGGAAATCTGGAACTGGAAAAACAACGCTGATGCGGATTTTGAATAATTTAGAACAAACGGATGGTGGTACGATTTCGATTGAGGATGCTTACCTTTGCAACGGCAATGCACAAACAACCACTTATCGTTCTCGAAAAGAAATAAAAGAATACCAAAACAAAATCGGCATGGTGTTTCAAGATTATGCTTTGTTTCCAAATTTAAGTGTACGCGAAAATTTATTAGAAGCACCTTTAGCACAAAAAATCGCCAATCGTGCAATGCTAACTAAAAAAGCGGAAGATTTGCTTCGTGATATGGGGATTGCGGATCAAATGGATAAAATGCCTGCTCACTTATCAGGAGGACAAAAGCAGCGTGTCGCTATTGCACGTGCTATGATGTTGAATCCGAAGATATTATGTTTTGACGAACCAACTTCAGCTTTAGATTTAGAATCAGCTGACAGCATTGGTCGATTAATTCAAAATATTGCTGAACAAGGAACAGGGATTTTAGTTGTGACGCATGATTTGGCATTTGGAGAGAAATTTGGTACGCGAGTCGTCTCATCGACTAATTTTATTTAACTTGTTAGGGAAGTCTGCTTACTTTTTTAAAGGTAGGGAGGCTTCCTCTTTTTGAGGGGAAAAGAACATTTTTCATCTTTAGAAAGTTTTGATTGACTGAGACCTTGGCATCTGTTAAACTATTCTTGTTGTAAATGTGTGCACCACAACTACAACCGCGCGATTAGAAGTTCTACAAGACCGTTATGCGGCACTTCATTCGGCGAGTCTAAGTATATAAGGAGGTGCAGGAATATGTACGCAATTATCCAAACTGGTGGTAAACAATTAAAAGTTGAAGTTGGTCAAGCAATTTATGTTGAAAAACTTAACGCAGATGCAGGTGAAGAAGTAACTTTTGACGAAGTTGTTTTTGTTGGCGGAGAAGACACAAAAATTGGTGCTCCTTTAGTAGAAGGCGCAACTGTTGTCGGAACTGTTGAAAAACAAGGACGCGAAAAGAAAGTGACAACTTACCGTTACTTGAGAAGAAAAGACTCTCACCGTAAGCAAGGTCACCGTCAACCATACACAAAAGTTATGATCGACGCAATCAATGCATAAAAAGAGTGAATACTATGATTAAAGCAAAATTTATCCAGGATTTTAACGAGAATATACTTTCTTTTGAAATATCTGGACATGCGGGTTACCGAGAAGCAGGCGAAGATATCGTTTGTGCGGCTGTGTCAGTTCTAGCGATTGAGACAGTGAATAGTATCGATAAGTTAGCCGATCACCAGATGGAAGTGAAGGAAGCAGATAGTGATGGTGGCTATTTGTTTGCAAAAGTTCAACCAAATCTGACGGACGAGCAACACAACACGACACAAATTTTGATGAAACATTTGTATTTGTCTTTAGAAGACGTTAGTCAAACATATCCAGATTATGTTCAAATTGAAATAATCTGATGAAATTAGAAAATACCGAGGAGGTGCAACCATGTTGAAATTGAATCTTCAGTTGTTCGCAACTAAAAAGGGTGGCGGTTCTACATCGAACGGCCGTGACTCACAATCAAAACGTTTAGGAGCTAAACGTGCTGATGGACAAACTGTTACTGGTGGATCTATTTTGTACCGTCAACGCGGAACAAAAGTTCACGCAGGTAAAAACGTAGGTCGAGGTGGAGACGATACGCTGTATGCTAAAGTAGATGGCGTTGTACGTTTTGAACGTCTAGGCCGCGACAGAAAGCAAGTATCTATCTATCCAGCTGCTCAATAAGAGCCAATAGAATTAATTTTTATCCAATTTACATACACAAACCAGACTTGCGTGAGGACTTCCTAACGCAAGTTTTTGTTTAGAAAGGATGATTTTTGTTGGAGACAGAAAAATTAGCAGAACTTTTTCCAATGCTAGATGAAGCGGTGACCTTACTAAAGGATGATGTTGAAATTTCTTACATCGAAGCATTAACTGAAACCCTCCAAAACTTAACCTTTGATGGTAAAGCACAACAATTGGATGGTTTGCCAAGTGATGATACAGTGACGGAATTGAACAAACTTTATCGTAAGTTAAAATGGGAAGAAGAGTCACGCGAGGTTATTCGTAAACTCATTCAATTTGGTTTTATCAAAGCGATTCGTGAAGATAAAATCCAAACAAATCATCAAGTTACACCAGATGCGATTGCATTTTTAATTGCTTATTTTGTCGATGCTATTAAAGCTGGTAAAAATGAACGAATCCATATGCATGATTTAGCGGCAGGTTCTGGAAACCTACTAATGGTTGTAATGAATCATCTTGAGAAACAAGGCAAAACCGTTTCGGCTGAAGCAGTTGATAACGATGATTTGCTGATTACACTCGCTTCGAACAGTGCGTATATGCAACAACGAGCAGAGCAACTAACATTCACGCATTCTGATAGTCTGCAAGAATTGTTAATTGAACCTGCAGACGTTGCGGTTGCCGATCTTCCAGTCGGTTACTACCCACTTGACGATCGAGCTGAAAAATTCGAAACGTCTTTTGAAGGTTCACGTTCATATGCTCATTTCTTGTTGATTGAACAACACGTTAAGTATTTGAAAGAATCTGGTTGGGGCTTTTTAATCGTTCCGAAGAACATTTTTGAAAGTGATGAAAAAGGGGTATTAATGAAATGGTTGAAAGGGGCAGGCTATCTTCAAGCTATGCTCAATTTACCAGAGTCATTATTCCAATCAAAAGAGTCTCAAAAATCAATTTTAATTATCCAAAAACATGGTCAAAATGCTAAACAAGCTGAGCCAGTCTTATTGGGTACAATTCCAGAGTTGAAAAATGCACGAAAGATGCAAGATTTCGTGAAAGAATTCAACATTTGGAGTAGAAAAATGCTATAATGATTTAGAATGATAAATCAAGAATATTGTTAGGAGCGAAAAAACGAATGTCTAAGATTATTGCAATTAATGCAGGAAGTTCTAGTTTGAAATTTACACTATATGAAATGCCGCAAGAAAAGGATATCTCTTCTGGAATCATTGAAAGAATTGGATTAAGTAATTCCATTTTCACAATCAAATATGGTGACGGCGAAAAATATCATGTTGTAGAAGATATTAAAAACCATGAAATTGCTGTAGAGAAACTAATGAAACAATTAGTAGATCTAGGAATTATTAAAAGCTTCGATGAAATTACTGGTGTTGGTCACCGTGTTGTTGCTGGTGGAGAAGATTTCAAAGAATCAACTCTAATTGACGATGACGCTTTAGCTAAAATTGAAGCTCTAGGCGATCTAGCACCGCTTCACAACCCAGCAAACGCAACTGGTATCCGTGCATTTAAAAAATTGCTACCAGAAATCACAAGTGTTGCTGTTTTCGATACAGCTTTCCACACAACGATGCCAAAAGAGAACTACCTATACAGCATCCCAATGGAATACTACGAAGACTTTGCAGCTCGTAAATACGGTGCACACGGAACAAGTCACCAATACGTTGCAGAACGTGCAGCTGAATTATTAGGTAAGCCACTAGAAGATTTGAAAATTATTACATGTCACTTAGGTAATGGGGCTTCTATTACTGCAGTTGACGGTGGTAAATCAATCGATACATCAATGGGCTTCACTCCATT
>CAZLGI010000129.1:0-5082 GCA_964558995.1 uncultured Carnobacteriaceae bacterium
ATTTGAATACTACAGGTGTTTCGGGCGGTACGTTTGCTATAAGCGGAGGGCGTTTGGCAAATGGACAAGTTTATATTTGCAACTTGAATACTGCTGCAGGAGCTGGTGGTGCTGGTGTAACTACAGTTTCTTCCGAAGAAATTTCCTCTTCTGGAAGAGTTGGCGGTGGTGTTGGTTGTGTTGGCTGTGTTGGCGGCGGAGTCCAAGTACTTTCTTCTTCCTCTTCCTCAACAACAGGCGGTACCCAAGTCGGCTCATCTTCAACAATTTCATCCGAAGACTCTTCTTCAGATTCAACTTCCTCTGCCTCTTCTTCTTCTTCATAAACTTCAATTACAATATCAATTTCTGCTGGCTCTCCGTCCAGAATGTAAGCACTCGTCGTATTAATTCTTGCTTCTTTTAAGTTTTTTGTGAAAAGGTCTGCTTTCAAAGTTTGAGCTTCTGCAGTCATTTGGCCTTCTTCATTGTACAAACTCTCAATCGTCAAATCGTTTGCGGCTAAATGAGCCATCATTTGATCGTGAATATTGAACACTGGGATGCCGTACTCTTCATTCATTGCGATCACCTCATCAATACCTTCTTGATGGCGCGACGCAACTCTAGCTTCCTCAGCCTCTTCGTCCACCCCTACATTTTCATTCGGAGCTGGCGTAACCATTACAATCAACGCTTCTGGTAATTGTGATTTCATCAAATCGTATGTTAAAAAGATATCGTCAATGTTGTTTTCTTCGACCGGCAAGCCATCCCAAGTCCAATCCACAATCTCATCAATTGGATGCGGCACATGGAAAAATACCACATTCGGATCCAGTGCGACAACTGCCGTAACTTGATCTTCAATTGCTGTTTCTGACTCTTCTGTTTCTTCAAGGTTTTCTGTGCTGACAAATTCCAGCTTCATTTCACTAAATGCACGCTCAACTGCCAAGTTTTTCAAAACTTCTTCAGCCCATTGTGTGTCTTCTTCGATTTCACCGAAAAAAGTCACCATCGTATCGCCTTGACCATATTTAACATATTGTAAAAAGTCAGCTAGCGTACTCTCTTCACGATTCTCGTCAAAAGCTACGAGAAAAGCAGCACGTTTTTCTTCTTCCTTTTTTCGCTGTCTTTCTTCAAATGATTCAGTTTGGCTAATTTCTTCGTAGCCTTCATTTAATAATGCTTGTTGGCGGTCTTGATTATATTTGAAGCCCATCAAAATCACAGCCACTGTAATAATACCCATAAGTATTACTAAAATCGTCTCTTTCTTCTTCACTAGAAAAGCTCCTTTATATTGCTATCTTTATCAATCAAAAATTGCATCGCTACTATCATAATATAAAACGTTTTTATTTGCACGTTTTTTTTCATTTTTGGAAAATGGGCTGCGGCTCTACGCAGATGGGAGTGTATCTCTTTTTTGAAAACGAACACTTCAAATTCCGTCTCATCCCAAGAAAAAAACAACCGCCTCAGACGGTTGCTCCATTTATTCATCACTTGGTTATTTCTTATGCGACAGCTGGTTATATCTCTCGTACCATAATTCCACATACTCCGGCGAGAAAGGTCCTTTTCCTTCGTTGATCCATTCGACTAAAATTTTGACGTTTTCCTTTAGGATATGATCGATGTCACTTGGGTAGTTCATAATTTTTCTATGTAATTCATACTCATCGACATCCAACAAACGTTTCTCTCCATCAGGAAAAACTTTGATATCTAAATCATAGTCAATATACTTCAATGCTTCGTCGTCTATAACGTACGGCGAGGCAAGGTTACAATAATAGGAAACACCTTTTTGGCGGATCATCGTGACCACATTAAACCAATAATGCTTATGATAATAAAGTAGTGCCGGTTCGCGGGTTACCCAGCGGCGACCATCAGCTTCAGTAACGAGTGTATGATCGTTACAACCGATAATCGATTGGTCACTTGTCTTCAATATCATAGAATCACGCCATGTACGATGCAGGCTGCCGTCATGCTTATAACTCATAGTAGTGATGAATTCTCCTTCTTTTGGATGACGCATCACGGTGCCAACTTTCTATATATATTCGGGTCATCTACTGACCAACATCTTTCGACTCACCGAATAGTATAACACAAGAAAATTGCATATGGGAGTTTTTCAAAGCATATTTAAAAAGTTTCGTTTGTGTTTCAAAATGGCATCCCACATTTTTTGCTGCGGTACGGCAAAGGCATACTCGCCAAACTCATTTTGATCCACCCAACGTAGATTGTCGCCAGTAAGTTCTGTATCTTCGGCCACTTCGATAAAGTGAACCACTGTCTCCCAGCGGCGATGACTGAAAATATGATTAAAGGAGCCCACTGCAGGCTGCACCTTTTTAGGCGTCACATCAGTTAGTTCTTTAACAATTTCTTTAATTTTCTCCACGCCAGCTTGATTTTCAGGCGGCAAATCCTCTGCCACCATGAAACTCAATTGCCCCGACCTCTTCGATTTCTTAACTTCCCATTTGCCCCAATCCGCTTCAATCAGAGGGAATGTCCAAAAATTCGCAAGCAGTGCATTCCCAGGACGCTTCTCCAGTAAAAACTGATCGCCCATTTGAATCACAACCCCTTGCATCGCCAAAGGAACCGGCTTTTTCTTTTTACTTTTAAAAGGATACAAATGCATCGTGCCGTTTTGGTAAGCGGCATTAAATTCTTTAATCGGACTTTCTTCCGGCCTATAAGTTTTCGGTGCGCAAATATCGGTGCCTAAATCCATAATCGCCTGGTTGAAATCCCCTGGTCGATCCGGGTCAATCACAATCCGCACCAATAACTCAAATAATTTCCGCGTCGCAGGTTTCGCGATATCTTCGCCAATTTCAAATAGGCGGCTGAAAACCCGCATCACATTCCCATCAACAGCTGGCTCAGGCAAATTAAACGCCATACTCGAAATCGCGCCAGCTGTATACGGGCCAATCCCTTTCAGCGTCAGCATGTCTTTAGGATCATTCGGAAATACGCCGTCAAAATCGGTCATAATCTGCTTGGCCGCAAACTGCATATTCCGCACGCGTGAGTAGTAGCCAAGCCCTTCCCACGCCTTCAACAACTCCTCTTCCTCAGCTCCCACCAAAGCCTCGATGGTTGGAAAAAGGCTCATAAAACGGTTGAAGTATGGAATCACTGTCACGACCTGCGTTTGCTGCAGCATAATTTCTGAAACCCAAATACGGTACGGATGATTATTTTCTCGCCAAGGCAAATGGTCACGCCCAGAGGCATCGTACCAATCTAACAACGCCTTACGAAACGCAATAATCTTCTCTTCTGGCCACATTTCAACATTGTATTTTTCTAATAATAAGTCTTTCATTTCATCTCGTGTCAATTGTTTTGTCATTCTCCATCCATTTCTTGAATCTTATCTTCTATATAATAGTTAATCAATTCGCCGGGAAATCCCTTCTGATACAAATTCGTCCGGACCTTTTGGTGCAACGCCTTGCCCTTATCCTTGCGCTCGTAACGTCGCCAAGCCTTGTCCCCCTGCAAACGCAGCGCATCCAGTTCTTCATCTTCCGACTTTTTCGTATTGATTTGTTCAAAGGCTAAATCAATCAAATCGCGGTCGTAACCCTTTTGCTGCAAATGCATTTTCACTTTCATAAACGCATCTCGATTTGAATTCCGTCTTTGTTTGTTAAAAGAGCGCTCGCCTAAATGAACCGCATTTTCCAGTTGCTGTTCTTCCGGATATTGCTCCAGTGAAATCTGAATTTGCTCCTCAGACAGACCCTTCATTTTCAAATCCTGCGCAATCACTCGCGGCCCTTTGCGATTAATGTTCGCAGCCGTCCGTGTATAACTCTCGCCATAAATTTGATCATTAATATATTGTTGGTCACGAAGACGCTCAATCGCCTCACCAATAAATCGCGGTTCGATCTCGTTGTCACGCAATTTCGTCCGAACTTCCTTTTCACTTCGAAGCCCATAAGACAAATAATCTACCGCAATCGTGTACGCTAGATAGGCATTATTTTCCCGTTCAATTTCCTCTTGTCGTTCCTTCGTCAACGCCATGCCCTTATGCAGGCCCGTTTTCAGTAAAACCGCCTCCGAAACCGGAAATGAATACTCCCCATCGACGTAAATATTAAAACGATCTTTTCGACGCTTCTGAACTTGAATCATCGTAATCTCTGGAACTTTTTTCTCTTTCGCCATAAGATCCCCCCTGTTGAGCTTTTTGTTTCTCTCGTTATTATAACAATAATCGGGGGAAGATTAAATGCTTAGAGGAAAGTGGTGTGGGAGTTGGGTTTTAAATTGATTTTGGGTGATTTTTTCAAGAAGGTGACTCTATTTTTATCAGAGTGGGACAAACTCCATAATTTCACGCCAGAGTTTGTCCCATTCCGCCCGCCTATGCTAACTTTAACCAACAAAAAAAACTCCCCAAAACCAGGGGAGCTCAATCACAATTCTATAACGCCGGTGAATCCTTATCTGTCTCGTCATACTCCGGCTCTACTTCTTCATTATCCTCGTCTTCATTCACGGCTACTGTTTCGCCGCCGAATGGATCACGGGATTTTCTTGCGTCGTCATCATCTTCAGGACTATGCGCTGTTTCGCGGTCGACTTGCATCTCATCCATCTTCTGATTTTCATCAGCCATAGTTGGATCGCCTTCTGGATCCTCTGCCACGATTGGCTCGCCAGTTACGTCATCTGTCAAATCTGGATTCTCTTCCGCATCAGTCGGTGCTTGGTCATGCTTCTTTTCTGCTTCAACCGTATGTCTGCCCACGTCACCTTTTACATCTTCTGAATCATCCGCCCAATCCGGACGAACACTTTTCTTAACATCGTCATTTTCTTTGTTCATTGTCTCATCCTCCTCAGGTAGAATGCCGTCACGAACCATAAAGTTTGAATACTCTTGTTTAATCGGCGGTGCGTCATCAATCAATAGAAGATATTCGCCATCCTCTAACGCATCCTCGAACCGCTCGTAAGTCTCCTCGTTTATACCGTAATCCTCAAACAACTCTTCCTCGTCATCATCATCATCGCCATCAGTCGCGACCATGAAAAATGAAACAA
>CAZLGI010000130.1:0-5047 GCA_964558995.1 uncultured Carnobacteriaceae bacterium
GGTATGACTCATGCGATTTTATCTGAGAAGAACCGAAAAGCTGTCCAAGTCATTCATCGAAATATCGAGATGACAAAGGAAGCCGAACGTTTCACTGTTTTTCCTGGTGATTCGAGACGAAACATCGCTAAGTTTGCTTCTGTATTAAAAGACGATTATTTTAAGCTTGTTTTCATCGATCCACCGTATGCGACAGAAAAAACAGAAGCCGATATTAAGGCGTTAATCGATCAGAATCTGGTTAACGATGAGACAGTTTTTGTTTGTGAAATGGACAAACAGAATGAATTGCCGGCTGAGATTGGACCTTATCAAAAAGTGAAACGAGTCTTATATGGAACAATCGCAATCGAAATTTTTGAAGGATAGAGAAGGGTTGGGTTAATATGAAACGAATCGCATTATTTCCAGGAAGTTTTGACCCGTTAACGAACGGTCATATCGATACAATTTTAAGAGGGACACGAGTGTTTGACGAAGTGGTTGTCGCAATATCCACAAATATATCGAAAAAATCATTATTTAATGGTGAAGAGCGTGTGAAGCTTGCGCAAGCTGTTCTAGCTGATGAGGAGAAAGTTCGAGTTGTTCCTCATACTGGCGGTTTAACCGTTGATATGGCGAGAGAAATGGGAGCTACGGCATTACTTAGAGGTGTTCGAAACGTTAAAGACTTTGAATACGAAGAAAGCATCGCAATGATGAACCGTCTGCAATTCCCAGAACTAGAAACAGTTATTTTGATGGCTTCTGAAGAGTATCGATTCTTAAGTTCAAGTTTGATTAAAGAAGTGGCAATGTTTGGTGGGGATATCTCCGCACTTGTCCCAGCGATAGTAAATGAAGCGATTATTGAGAAGTATAGAGATAAATAAGCAGAAAAATATCCACTTCCAAAATTTGGAAGTGGATGTTTTTTGGTCTTATGCTGGTTGCCACAAAATAACTTCTTGTTCATCTAAGGAACGAGGGACATCAATCAGCCGTTGATTTGAGCTGCCTCGAAATGCTAATGAGAGATCCATTTTGTCGCGTTCGAATCTGCCGTCGACTAAGACATCAATCGTTGAAAGCAAGGCAAGTTTATCGTCTGTTTCAAGCATCATTTCTTCCCATGTGTAGCCCGTCCAACACCAAATATCTTTGGTATCCCCAAAAGTCTCTCTAAAACGTCGAACTAATGGAAGTAGAATCGGCGTATGCAGGAAAGGCTCACCTCCAAGTAGCGTTAATCCTTGTACGTAATTTTGTTCCAAATCTGCAAAAATTTGATTCTCAAGTACCTTTGTATATTCTTTTCCATAAGAAAAAGATTGAGCTACTTTGTTATAACAACCTTCACATTGGAAAAGGCAACCACTGACATATAAGCTACATCTCACACCTTCACCGTCCACGAAGTTAAAAGGCTTGTAATCAGCAATAAACCCTTTACTCAATTCTTCTGCTCGCCATTCTTGTGGTTTAGGGTTGTACACCTATCATCAATCCTTTCATAGATGTTTTTTCCGAGAAGAAATTTCCTTGTGTCGGCCATAAGCCATTGGACGTTTTTGCGGATTTCCTAAATAGCCACATGTTCGTTTTACCACGTCACAAGTTTCTGGATCATTATTTTTACATTGTGGACATTCAAAACCACGGGCTGTAGGGTTAAACTCTCCGGAATACTGACAGGCATAACAGCGGTCAATTGGAGTGTTTGTACCCAAGTAGGCAATTTTATCGTAAGAATAATCCCACACTGCCTCAAGGGCTTTAGGGTTTTGTTGAATATTCGGATACTCGACATAATGGATAAACCCACCTGATGAATACTTTGGATAGTCTTTTTCAAAATCTAATTTTTCAAAAGGCGTTGGTTTCTTTCGAACGTCATAATGAAAGCTGTTTGTGTAGTATTCTTTATCGGTGACATTTTTAATTTCTCCGAAGCGTTCAGTGTCTAATCGGCAAAAACGATCGGTTAGACTTTCACTAGGTGTAGAATATACACTAAAGTGAACATCATAAGTCTCACTCCATGAATCACAATACTGCCTTAGTTTTTCTAGGATCCCCAATGTAAATTCCTTAGCTTTCGGATTATCTTCCCAATTACTGCCGTAAAAAATGGAACCTACTTCGTACAAGCCGATATAGCCAAGCGAAATCGTGGCTCGTCTTGCCTTGAACATTTCCCAAACATCATCATGAGTTGTTAACTTTTTCCCCCAAGCACCATTCATATACAAAATTGGGGCATTCTCTGGTTTTGCTTCTCTCGTGCGTTCGATTCGGTATAGAAGGGCATCTTTGGCTATAGCGATTCTTCCTTCTAAAAGCTGCCAAAACTGTTCATTGTTTCCATCTGACTCAATTGCGATACGCGGCAAATTCAAGGTTACAACACCAAGGTTCATTCTGCCAGCGTTGACTTCCTCGCCATTTTCATCCTGCCAGCCTTGTAGGAAGGAGCGACATCCCATTGGAGTTTTATAGGAGCCGGTTAATTCAACCAGTTTATCGTAGTTAAGGATATCGGGATACATCCTTTTAGTGGCACATTTAACAGCCAAGCTTTTGATATCGTAGTTGGGATCGTCTGGCTTAAGATTTACGCCATCACGAATTCCAAAAACTAGTTTTGGAAAAATAGCCGTTCTTTTTTCCTTTCCTAAGCCATTTATTCTAACTTGAAGGATGGAACTTTGTATTTCTCGTTCAAAAATATTCGTACCTAATCCAAAGCCAAACGTTACGAAAGGGGTTTGGCCGTTGGATGTGTATAAGGTATTGACTTCATATTCAAGACTTTGCATCGCATCATAGATATCTTTTTTGGTTTTACTCCAGCTATATTCATCCCGTTTTTCATCAGGAACCCATATCATTGCTTCTGCCATATGTTTGGCATAATTCATAGCTGCGTAGGGGGCTAAAAGTTCATCAATACGGTCTGCACTTGTTCCACCGTATTGACTGCTTGAAACGTTGGCTATAATTTGAGCCATTTGAGCCGCTGCGGTCTGGATAGATTTAGGTTGTTCTACTTCAGCGTTTCCGATGGTAAAGCCATTTTCAAACATATAATTAAAATCAATCAAACAGCAATTAGTCATTGGAGAGTAGGGACTATAATCTAAATCATGAAAATGAATGTCTCCATTTTCATGCGCTGCTGCGACGTGGTTGGGAAGCATGCGTAAACCAAATGATTTTGCAGCAATACCGGCAGTTAAGTCACGTTGTGTATTAAAGACACGACTATCTTTATTAGCATTCTCGTGAATAACAGCTGACTCTCCTGAAAGTAATTTTCCCAATTCTGTTTCTACATTAGAGCCATAGACATACTTAGGCTTTAATGGAGTTTTCAATTGCGGTCGATTAAAAATCATAATCATCATCACCCATAGCTTCAACCTCACCCATTAGGTAACCAGATCCAACTTGAGAAAAGAAATCATGGTTTGTCGTATTTGTTGACAATCCATTCATAACAATTGGATTGATATCTTCAGCCGATGAGTCTGGGAAAAATGCTTCGAAACCTAAATTTTGTAATGCTTTATTTGCGTTATATTTAACGAAGGTTTTTACCTCATTTGTCCAACCGACTTGGTCGTATAAGTCTTCTGTATACTTCATTTCATTATCCATCAAATCAAATAATAAAGCATACATCCAGTCACGAATGTCAGCTTGTTCATGCTCTGGTAATTGCTTGTATTGTAGCTGGAATTTATAGCCTAGATAAGTCCCATGCACTGATTCATCCCGAATAATTAATTTAATGATTTCAGCAACGTTAGGAAGCAAATTGTTTCCTAAAAACCAAAGAGGCGTATAGAAGCCGCTATAAAAAAGGAAAGATTCTAAGAAGACACTAGCAATTTTCTTCTGCAGAGCATCCCCATTTTGATAAATATCATTAATTATTTTCGCTTTGACTTGTAGTCGTTCATTCGTATTTACCCAATCAAATATCTTATCAATATTACGATTATCGTTCAGTGATATGAAAATGGTACTGTAACTTTTGGCGTGAACAGATTCCATGAAGAGAATGTTGTTTAATACTGCTTCTTCGTGTTGTGTACGAACATCATCTTTCATGACGCTAGCACCTTCTTCAGATTGGAGCGTATCCAACAAAGTTAAACCACCAAATGCTTTATTAACAACATCTTGTTCTTCGCTACTTAAGCTTCTCCAATCATCTAAATCATTTGAAACAGGTATGCGCGTGTCCAACCAAAACTGGGAAGTAAGTTTTTCCCAGGTGTGTTTGTCTAATTCATCTTCTAATTTATTCCAGTCGACTGCTTTGTAATGTAATACGTTTGACATCTTATTCATCCTTTCCTAAACAACACAACTCTCACAAGAATTTGCTCCAACAATATCGCCATCCGCAGTATAGGTTCGAACATAATACAAGGACTTAATCTGTTTTGAATACGCATAGTTTCTTAGGCGATTCAAATCACGAGTTGTTAATGTATTGGTTTTGCCTTTTTTCCACTCATAGAGATTCTCGGGTAAAACCGAACGCATAAATAGAGTTAAACTCATCCCTTGGTCAATATGAGGTTGAGCTGCTGCATAAACATCGATTATTTTCCGCTGATCTAAATCATAAGCAGAAGTATAGTAATCAATTGTATCGTTTGATAGGTGCGGAGCAGGGTAGAAAATTGCACCAACCGTTTTTTCTTGTCTATGTTCGATTCGTTGTGCAATCGGATGTAGAGATGCACTTGTTTCATTAATATAAGAAATTGAACCATTTGGAGCAATTGCTAAACGGTTTCTATGGTATAAACCAGTGCTTTGAACAGCCGTCAGCAATTGTTTCCAGTCGTTAGCTGTTGGAATTGGGATATTTTTGAATATATTCGCAATTTTTTCAGATTTAATCGTAAATTCTGTTTCAATATAAGGTTCGAAATAAGTACCATCTGCATAGCTTGATTTTTCAAAATTATGAAAAGTAGAACCAGTTTCTTCAGCGATTTTGTTACTTGCAACCAGTGAAAAGTAATTTAAGGCTCTAAAATAGGCT
>CAZLGI010000131.1:0-757 GCA_964558995.1 uncultured Carnobacteriaceae bacterium
AGATGATTTAGCAGAAGTACAGTCATTCATGGAAAAGCATGTAAGAGGAAGTAATGGATCATGATTCAGTATAGATGCCTTTTTACGTACTTTAATTCCTATACTTATCCTAGTGGTCTTCTTTGATAATCATTCTAGTGCGTTTCAATCGATCGCATTTTTCACTAGCTTTGGTTTTGTTTTAGTTTTACTTTATATGGATTATGAAAAAATTGGTCATTGAATACCCAGAAATGCTTGAGACATTCATGAGTTGTTGAATGAAAATACCTAAAAAAGTATCAAACACCTCTTTTGTTTTAGAGGCGTTTGATACTTTTTTAGATTGTAAATTCAAATGTGCGGTCTACATAATTCTGCGTGTCGTCATATGTCCGTTCGACGAAAGTCACGTTATTTTCTTGATCAACCAATATTAAAGTCGTGCAGCGTGTGCCGAACTCATCGGTTTTGATGAAAGGGGCGGAGACTTTTCGGTTTATGTCTAATGGCAAGGGGGTGTTTGGTAGCTGATCATCTCGCGCAGGGGTTTCGTCCATCATCATTTGGAATAAAGATTCCATATAGGCGTCCTTTTCTGACGCGAGTTTATTGATTTGCTCTTTGGTTCGGCGTACCTTTGGCCAAGGCGTATTCAAGGTCGCATTACTGATACTGTGAGTGCCCGGCTTCAAAGGAGTAAAGGATTGTTCTAGAGAATTGAAATGGAAGAGTTGGTCGACGGTTCCTAATAACACATTAAATGGAAGATAGGCAT
>CAZLGI010000131.1:767-5025 GCA_964558995.1 uncultured Carnobacteriaceae bacterium
AATTCATTTAGAAAATCTTCTGGACTAAGCGATGAGTCCAAGTAATTGGTCACGATTTTACCTCGTGATTTTTTCTTTGTGTGACTGGCTTCCTCAAATTCGCCGTCATGACAATTCGTAATGGCCGCAATTTTTCCTGCTTTGGTAATGCCGAGCCAGGTGCCGTTTGCTTCTAAATCCTTTCCAGCTAAAAGTGTCGACTGATTTTCCCAAAAATGGGCGGCTTCGGTTGGTCTCGCATAGGCTTCATCTCGATTAGCTGCTAAAACAAGCTTGTAGGTTGGATACTGGGCGATGTGAAAGGTAATTAAACACATATCTCATACTCCTTTCAATAGAAAAATCCTACTTATTAGTCTTATTCTACACTAAACTAAGTAGAATAACGACAAAATGACTAGCAGATTTTAGGAGAGAATTCCATGATTGAACCATCATCTGTGTTATAATAAAAGTAGAAAAAGATTGGTTGGAGGGGTAATAATGAAAAAGAAACGTTTATTGGCCATTGCCTTACTAAGTTTATTTGCAAGCGGATGTTTGAATACCGGTAATGATTCAGACACTTCGGATACAATCAGTTCAGATACAAGTTCAGAGATCAGTTCAGAATTGAGCTCAGAGTCAAGTTCAGACAGCAGCTCAGAAACAAGTAGTTCCCAGGAAGAAACGCTATCGATTACTGACTACTATCCCTTTGAAGAAAGTGTCTTTTACTCATATATAGGAGATGGTAATGAATTTGCGACTTTTGATCGCTACCCACAATACATAGAAGATAATAAAATTCAGTGGACTGAGGTTAACCCAGGCGCGACGTCTATATTCGTCGTTGAATATGCTGACGGACAATTGACGGAAACCTACCGCGAAGGAAATATTTATTACCGTGAAAATATGTTAGATAAGACAAATGATCAAGCTGGTCGAATTATATTAAAAGAACCACTAGAAGTTGGAACAGCATGGGAAAATCCTGATGGCAGCACGGCAGAAATTACTGCGATTGATATGGATGTCGAGACAACAATCGGTGTCTTCCCAGCAATTGAAGTAACGAGTACTGGTGAAACTGGTGTCAATAAATTTTACTACGCAGAGGATATGGGCTTAATTAAGCAATCCTTTGGTGAAGATTTAGATAATGTGTTTGTAAGCTCAACACTTCAATCGAGAAATGCTGACATGCCACAAGGTCTAACAATTAAAGTGTTTTATCCTGATGCAAATGCAATGGGAATAGAAACATCAGATGTAAGTGTGTCATTTTTTACCAATGATGTTACGCGTAATACGTTTACTGATTTATTGAAACAAGTCCCAGATGTTGAATTCGGAAGACTAATTCCTGAAAATGCGACGATTAATACCTTATATCTGAATAATGATGGTCGGGTATATGTTGATTTCTCTGAAGAATTAGTGACTGAGATGAATGCTGGATCTTCTGGAGAATCATTGATCCTACAAGGAATTGTCAATACAATTGGCCATTTCTATGGAGTGGAAGAAATCATCTTAACAGTCGAACAAGCACCATATGAATCAGGACACTACATGTTCCAACCAGGTGAACCAATGTTTGTAGACTGGGATAATGTAGCTGAATAGAATCATGCAAAAAAAGCCCAAGCGATATTGCTTTGGCTTTTTTAATATGCTTGATAGAGTCTGAGGTTCATCGTCCCCAGAAATTCATCGACTTCTTCTAAGTTGCTTGTCATTACAACAAGGGAGTAGAGTGGTGTTCCGTCATCATTATAGTGAATGAGAGTATCGTGTTTATAGTACTCATCCGAACTGGTTCCTAATTTCGCAGCCATTCCGTCTGTCACGTAAGTCTTCAGTCGTTCGCCATCTTGAGCGTTGAGCAAAGTTTCAAAAATATAAACATAGTCGTCATTATCAGCCAGTGTTAATAATGTCTGTTCTAACATATATGCGGTTGCCGAATTTGTTTCGTAAGCGTCAGCTGGTAAATCCGTTAATCCGCTGAAAGCAAGAATATCATGTCGATAATTGTAAAAAGACCCGCTATAATGATCAATATAAAAATCGGCTAGAATGTTTGTCGCTGTATTGTCGGAATCTATCAACATTTCATAAAGCAATTCATCAATTTGATAACTGTCTTTTTTCTCGGATTCTGTAATCGCGCCGTGTCCATCTTCAAAAAAGTGGTCATAATAAGGAACAGCCGTTTCTCTTGATAGCTCACCTGAAGAAATAAGATCTAAAAATAACGCAGCAATCGCTACTTTTGAGGTACTTGCAGCATCCATCAGGCGATGTTCATTCAAATAATAATGCTCGTCACTATGAAAGTCATAATAAGCAATGGCGACTTGCTCATGGCTAACTCCAAATTCTGCCAAGGTTTGTTCGATAATTTCAGGAACACTCAGCGTTTCTTCATTGGCCAAGCCACTTAAGTTACTGCCTGACATTAAAAAGTCTGCCGTCTGATAAGATTTATTTTGTATAAGAGCAGCATGTTCATTAGGTTCATCGTTCGAATCAATTTGAACAAACAAAAGAAACATGAGGCTTATAAAAAGAAGACTTAGGATTATTTGAAATGTTTTTTTCATCGATTATAGCCTCTCATCTGTGTTCTGTAGGTTGTAAAAATTATATCATGACCACTAAGGGAGATAAAGTAATTCAATATTAGCTGAGAGGCAAAAAAAACGAGCCAAGTACTTGCAATTTGTAAGTAGAGCTTGTATACTTTTTAAGAATCTTCATATGAATGTGTGACGCAGTCAAAGTGCTTAACCACCCTTTTAAGGACAAAGGGTGGAGTGGGCACTTTTTTCATGCGTAAAATATCAAAAAAGATAAGAAAGGGGAGGTTCCAATGATTATAAATGAATTTGATACGATCGCAGCAATCTCAACGCCGCCAGGAGAAGGAGCAATCGGAATTGTCCGTTTGAGCGGTGAAGATGCCTTAGCAATTGCCGATCGTTTATACCAAGCTGGCTCTAAAAAGTTGAGCGATGTTGAAAGCCATACAATAAATTACGGGCATATCCACAATCCTAAAACGGACGAAGTGATTGATGAAGTGATGGTTACGGTTATGCGAGCACCAAGAACCTTTACGAAGGAAGATGTGGTAGAAATTAACTGTCACGGTGGTGTGATCAGCGTGAATCGGATTTTACAAACCGTTTTACAAAACGGCGCACGTATGGCTGAGCCAGGGGAATTTACGAAGCGTGCTTTTCTGAATGGTCGAATTGACCTCTCCCAAGCCGAGGCTGTGATGGACTTAATTCGTGCGAAGACTGATCGTGCGATGGATGTGGCATTACGCCAATTAGACGGCGATTTATCGAAATTAATTCGTAACATTCGCCAAATTATTTTGAATACCTTGGCAGAAGTTGAAGTTAATATTGACTATCCGGAATATGACGATGTTGAAGAAGTCACAACTAAACTACTTAAAGAAAAAACAATTGAAGTAAAAGACCATGTTGAGCAACTGTTAAGAACCGCTCAGCAAGGAAAAATCCTGCGAGAAGGTTTAGAAACAGCAATTATTGGTCGCCCGAACGTAGGAAAATCGAGTTTACTCAACCGCCTAGTCCGAGAAGAAAAGGCGATTGTAACTGATATCGCGGGTACAACTCGTGACACGATTGAAGAATACGTCAATATTAATGGTGTACCTTTGAAATTAGTTGACACAGCTGGAATAAGAGACACAGATGATGTGGTTGAACGAATAGGTGTTGAACGTAGTCGAAAAGCGTTGCAAGAAGCGGATTTGATTTTACTTTTGATTAACCAAAGTGAGCAACTGACACAAGAAGACAAAGATTTATTAAACGCAACGCAAGAGATGAATCGAATTATTCTGCTGAATAAGAGTGATTTAACAGCAAAAGTCACTCCGATTGATTTGATGGATTGGAGTAAACCAGAACAAGTCATTGCAACATCGATGTTGGAACAAATTGGCCTGGATCAATTAGAGAAACAGATTGCCGAAATGTTCTTTGCTGGTGAAACGGGCGAACAAGATGCGACTTATATTTCTAACGTCCGCCACATTGCATTATTGCATGATGCAGTTGAGTCTTTGGATGAAGTGCTAGAGGGAATTGATGCAGACATGCCAGTCGATTTAGTACAAATTGACTTCACTCATGCCTGGGAATTACTCGGCGAAATCACTGGAGACACCGTTCAAGATGAATTACTGACACAATTATTTAGTCAATTTTGCTTAGGAAAATAAAAAAAG
>CAZLGI010000132.1:0-5022 GCA_964558995.1 uncultured Carnobacteriaceae bacterium
GCCATTTCGGAGGGGAACACTTCCGACTTCGGGGAAAAGTGTGAAGTGAAACGCCATTTCGGAGTCGAATACTTCTCACCTTCCTCTATTTAAAATAAAAAAGAGAAATGGAGGGAGGTCCATCTCTCTTTTAAGTTAGGTTACGAGTTTAGTTTTCTAACTCTTCGTACATTCCGCGGTAAACATTTAGGTAAGCTTCGATGTTACCGTCTTCGTATAATTTTGCAATTTCTTCTTCGGATTGTGGTCCTGAAGAGGAGTTGAAAATATATAGTTTTATTTGATCAAGTTGGTCAATACTGATATTTGTTTGATCCAACTGAGCTTGTCTTTGCTCACTGATCGGCCAGATAACTGGAGTTGCTAGCAGGCGGTTTACTTCTGCATCATAACCAGGTTGGAATACCTCGTTATTTTGGTAAAGATCCCATGCATCTAGTCCGTTCTCATCTGTAAATTGTAGCTCAACACCGATTGATTTTTCGTAAGCAACTTGTAAGTTTACTCCTAAGAAGTACTTCATAAAGGATATTAAGTCACCGTTTGCGTACTCCTCAGCTTGTTGGAATGACCAGTCGCTAATTTTCGGATATTCAGTACCGTCTGGACCTACGAATGTTTCGCCTTCAACAAGCATATCTGGTGTACCGAAGTTCAATACATTGTGACCTTCTTCAGAGAAGATGTAGTCAAACAATGTTAGAGCAGCGTTCACTTCTTCTTCAGATGATTGTTCTGAAACAGCCATACCAAAGCCTAGTAATGGACGGTAACCACCGATGTAGTGAACAAATTCTTCGTCATCAAAGAATGTTGTCATAGGTGGTAACATTGCAGCTACTTTTTCAGATGCTGCTGATGTTGATGCGATCCAGTCTAGCGTCATGAATCCAAATTGTTTGTTATCTGGATTATCATCGCTTCCATATAACAAGTTACGGAAGTTTTCGTCGTTGTTTTCGTTAGCAATTTCATTGTAGATTAGGCCTTCTGCGAACAGTTCACGTAGACGAGTATAGCCTTCTAGAGCGCCCGGCTCGTTCCATGAGTATTGCAAGACACCTTCATCATCAACGTAGAATGTTGTTTGTGTGTCTCCACCGATTTGACCACCGAAGTAGTTAATCAAGCGTAATGGGTAGTTTGTATGGTTTGTTGAACGAACGAAGAATGGTGCCGTCAACGCGCCTTCTACAACTTCACCTGTTGAAATTTTAGATAAAGTATTTGGAGAGTTTTTGATAACACGCCATAACGCAACTGCCTCATCAATATCATATTGTGCATCTGCACCTAGATATAAATCAGATGGGTTATCTAAATCAGGATATGTTTCTGCAATGTAATCTAGTAAAACAGTTAAAGCAGTCTCACGGTCTAATGTGCCACCACTTGCAGCTTCATTTTGTAATTTAACTACGTTGTCATCATGACGGGTTTCCCAATAGCCATCATAAACAATATCTAATGTTTCTGTTTCATCTTCTAGCTGGTCCTCTGAATCTAACAATCCAATGACCCAGTCAGGACGACCAAAGAATACCATGGAATGATAGCCTAATTCCGGAACATATGGAAGATGGTAAACGCCGCCGTCTGGAGCAGTTACAGTATCCAATAAGCCTGGATCATCTTCAAAAAACTTTTTAACGTTTGGCATATCCTCAAAACGATCGGATAAATTAATAAAGTAACCTTCTTGTCCATAACGCATATATTGTTCACCCGCATCACCTGAGTAAACTGTTGCGTCACCGAATGATGTCGATGATTGAAGTTCAATATATTCTTTGGCCGTTGCATCTTGCAATGCTGTATCTTCAATTTGGATACCAAGCTGATCAGATATGTATTGCCATGCCGGCTTTAAGTCGCCTTGTACAACGGTTGTACCGTCTGGTAAAGTCAATGGCGTTGATTGATTATAAGTCAACGTTTGACTGTTGTTCTGCGCGTGTGCGATTTCTAAAACATCAGCAGTTACTAAGTCCGCACCACCACTAGAGCTTGTACTGGTTTCAGAACTTTGAGGTGCGCTCGAATCGTTGCTGCCTGTTGATCCACTACCTTCGTTAACTATATCGTTACCACAAGCAGCCAAGACTAATGCCGCTGAAGTTGCAAATAATAAGCCAAGTTTTTTCTTCATGTCTGATACTCCTTCTTATATGAATTTATTGCAAGGCAACCTTATTTAAAATAAATATTCTTTTAGTAATTTTAACGCCACCCTTCGTCGAAATGAACAACGCTTTCATAAAGTGCATAAAAAATATCGCTTGGAATAGAACTGTTTATCACGCCTTTCTCAACATCCATTATCCATTGATACGATTATATGCCACCTTTATTGAAAGGTTATGAAAGCCCTTACTTGTTTCTGTAATTATAATATTAGTTAAATGTAAACGTGTCCACTCTTTCACGGATTTCTTTTGATACTTTTTCTGTTTAGCAACACTGTGTTTGTTAGCCTAAAAAAGCTATAACGTCTTTTAACTATCGTCGAAAAACTACATAGAACGCTTTTCACCCTTTTTCATAAAAAACATACTATCTTAAACTTAAAAAACCAGTCCCTTTTTCAAGGGACTGGCTCTGATCTTAACTATTCTTATTTAATGTCAACCAAGCGTGCTTTTTTTACGTCTTCGATTGTTTGTGTTCCTGCTAATTGCATCACACGTTTCAAGTCGCGTTCGAAATACTCAAGAACTGAGTAAACTCCTTTCCATCCACCAAGCGCTAATCCATAAAGTACTGGACGACCCAATGCAATGATGTCTGCTCCACTAGCTAGAGCTTTGAAGATGTGCTCGCCACGACGTACGCCACTGTCGAATACGATTGGAACACGGCCAGCAACTGCTTTAGAGATTTCTTCCAACATTTCGAATGAACCTGGAGCGCCATCCAATTGACGTCCACCGTGGTTAGAAACCCAGACACCAGCTGCGCCAGCACCAATTGCTAGTAATGCGTCATCTGCTGATTGAATCCCTTTTACGAATACTGGTAGACCAGAGTACTCAGAGATGAATTTAACATCTTCTGGAGCGATCTTTTGCTTAGATTGCGCGTAAATGTTGTTCAATGACATGTTCTTACCAGAACCTGTTAAGTAACGTGATACAATCGGCATACCAAATGGGTATACGAATTCGTTACGCTCGTCTCTGTGACGGTTTCCGCTCAATGTTGAGTCAGCAGTTAAAATGATTGCTGTTGCGCCATCAGCTTTTGCTTCATCTAAGATATTTTTGTTTAGTTCATTATCTTTACTCATATAAATTTGGAACCAACGCGGACTACCGTTCAAACCTTTTTCGATGTCTTCAAATGAAGCACCAGAGTAAGCACTGATTGACATGATTGTTCCAAATTCAGAAACACCTTTTGCTGTTCCTGCTTCTTTTGTTTGGTGAGCCAAACCGTGAGCTGCGATTGGAGCCATGATGAATGGTACTTTAATGTCATGACCAAAAATTGATGTTGATGTATTTGGGTTTTCTACGTCAGCTAGAACGCGTGGAAGGATTCCTTTTTTGTTCCACGCTTCGTTGTTTCGACGCAATGTAAATTCATCCCCCGAAGCGCCAGACATATAGTCGAATCCACCCTTTGGTACAATTTTACGTGCTTCACCTTCCAATTCATAAGTATTAATGACCTTAATTTCTTTAATTTCAGTTGGTGCTGCATAATGATTCGTGTCTACTGTTGTCATTTTTTACACTTCTCCTTCTATATTTCCTATTTTTTATTATTATCCAAAAAATAATTGTGTCAATGGCTGCGTTAACGGAGCCAACATCACGACGACGATACCTGTTACAACGATGGAAAGTCCTGACATTGCGCCTTGAACCTCTCCCATTTCAATTGCTTTTGTTGTTCCCATTGCATGGGAGGAACTTCCCAAGGCAACACCTTGTGCTACGGGATCGTCAATCTTGAAGACCTTAAATACTGCTGGTGCCACTACTGCACCGATAACGCCGGTGAAAACGACCACCGCTACTGTTAGGGAAACAATGCCTCCTAGTGATTCTGATACACCCACCGCAATTGCAGTTGTGATTGATTTCGGAACCAGTGTTGCTGCCATTTCGGTATCAAATTGGAAAATGAAGCCAAATATATAAATCATCATCGTATGTAAGATAACGCCTGAAAAGATACCTGTCAGGATTGCGGCATAGTATTGTTTAAGATAAACAAAGTTCTTTTCCAGCTTAATAGCCAAAGCAACGGTTGCTGGTGTTACGAACAGAGCGATATATTGTCCTCCTATATTGTATGTTTCCAGTGGTGTATTCGTTACCAATAAAATGATGATGACCATGATAATCGCAAAGACAAGCGGTGTAAAGAGTGGGTTTTTTGGCCATTTTTCCTTTAACTTTGCTGCAAGAAGGTAAAGACCGATTGTTAATGAAATCCATATTAACGGACTCATAATCAGTTTATCAAGCATGCGTGCCACCTCCTTCATTTTTAGGTAAGCTCTTTTCAACTTTAACTTTGATAAATTGGACGATTCTTCCAACAAAAGCCATCATCAAGATTGTTGTTACTACCATAATGATAAGCAATTGCCACCATGTGTCTGCCAGTATGCCGAAATTAGCCATTAGACCTACACCTGCCGGCACGAAAAAAATCCCCATATTATCTGTGAGCCAGGTTCCGATTTCATCAACTTGTTCTAAGCGTAGAACCTTTGTGTGTAAAGCAATAAAGAGAAGCACCATTCCAATGACGCTGCCTGGGATTGCTATCAACGATGCAATGATGGCGGATACAATTTCACCCATGAATGAAAATAAAAAAATCCAAAATAACTGTTTATAAATTTTCAAGACTGTTACTCCCTTCAACTTATTATCGAAAGCTGTTTTTGATTACAAGTATACTATATCATTTAATTCGAATTTGAGATAAATACTGTTTTCTTATAGCACTATAAAGGTTACTTATATAATTAGGGTTACTTATACGTTTCATTTATGATACCACTTT
>CAZLGI010000133.1:0-4980 GCA_964558995.1 uncultured Carnobacteriaceae bacterium
ACAATGTTTACAGTTGGAGCAGTTCTGCTCATTGCTCTTGCGTTAAGAAAGTGGAAAACGGCACTCCTCTACGGTATTACGATTGCGATTGGCAACTTATGGCTCAATCCCGCATTAAAAGATTTGTTCCAACGTGTTCGGCCTGACGAAACCATCTGGATGGTTGTAGAAGAATCTTTTTCGTTCCCCAGTGGGCATTCCTTTGTGGCTGGAACGGTTTATCCGCTCCTTGTCGATGTGCTCTTACGCAATACAAAACTTTCTCGTTATTCAGCCATCATATATGCCATTTTAGCTTTGCTCGTTTTCTCGATTGCCTTTAGCCGGATTTATTTAGGCGTCCATTTTCTAACGGATGTTCTAGGGGGCCTGTCGCTTGGCTTTTCTTTCCAATATTTGACCCGCTTTGTGCTTGAGAAAGTGGATGAATAAAAAAACAAAAAGAACCTTCCAATTGGAGGTTCTTTTTGCTTGTATTTATAGAATTATCGTTGGGCTTTCGTATCGAAAGCGTAGCCCACTGTTCTTTGGTTTAAGATTTCATCATCTAACTTATCAATTCCTGGTAGAGGAGGCAGCGGTGAGTTATCTATGAGGAATAAACCGATACAACCTACCGGGATAGCCAGTTCATTAAGATTTTCTTCGATTTCCGTCCGGATTTCGTCTTCTCTTCCTTCTCTGATTTTCTTCGCAAATTCTAGTTCTATCAATGCTTCACGGCCAATAGAAATTAATTCACCGTATAGTAAAGCTGCTTGTGCCTCTTCTGGCGTAAAGACACCTGGGACAGTCATAACTGGTACTCGGCCACGAACCACATCTTGGTACAGCTGGAGCTGGCAGTAAGATTTGCCACCGCCATCTGGACCTCGGTCATAACTGGTGTATACTGAAATATGCATATAATCAACACCTTCATCCGCAATTTTATCTACCAATTGCATTGATTCATGGATACGGTAGCCGATATTGTCTTCATGAATTTCTTTCGGTGAGATTCGATAACCGATGATGGCATCCGGACGTCCCATCTCATTTGCTACCCGTTTTATTTCTCGTACAACTTCAATCGCAAAGCGGCAGCGGTTTTCAAAACTTCCACCCCACTTATCATACCGCTTGTTGGAATATCTGGAGAAGAACTGTTGGATGAGGTAATGGTTTGCCGCATGAAGCTCAACCCCATCAAAACCGGCTTCTAACACACGTCTCGTCGCTTGTCCAAAATCTTGAATCGTTTGGTAAATAACTTCTTCTGTCATTTCATGAACGTCAGAGTTTAAGAAAGGGAAATCCATCTTGGAAGGTACTACCGCACCGTCGTATGCATCGCTTGCCAGTTGCGCATCACGACCAGCGTGTTGCAACTGAACGATAATCTTGTTGCCAGATTCGTGCCCTGCTTCCGCAAGCTTGGTTAACCCTTCGATGTGTTCATCATCAAATGCACCCGTCTGCCCCTCGGTGGCCCAGACAGATTTGTTCACCACTGCTGCTCCAATAATAATTGAACCAGCCACATCACTACGCTTTCTGATGTAGTCCAGATTCTTGTCAGTTACCATTGCTTCACTACCGCTACCCATTTCAACCATCGAGGCCATCACAATACGATTATTTAAAACCTACCCATTTGGCAATGCTGACAGCTCTGGTGGGATTTCTGTTTTATTTTTGGGTGATCTTTTCCAGTGTTCGTTCTAATGATTTGCGAATCATATCCTGCGGTTTAACAGGTTGACTCACTTTCATTGTTACAATTTGCATGGCATGAGGAGCTGAGCGGATAGTTTCGCCTTCTTCATTCCACATTTCTTCTAACTCTTCAGGATGATGACGCATGCCCGGACCGTAAAATTCAATTTTGTCGCCAACCTTAAACAAGTTCCTTTGTTGGATGGTCGCTATTTTTGTTTCTTCATCATATGCAAGTACTTGTCCGATAAACTTATAACGAGGTTTACGACGGCGCTCGCCAAATAACTGTTCATTCTCTGTCGGAGTTCCATAGTAAAAGCCAGTCGCTAATTCGCGTTGCGCTACTTTCCACAATTCATCTACCCAGTCTTCTTGCAAGACATAATTTTCGGGATCTTCTATATAGGAGTCAAGTGCTTTTCGATAGACGTTTACAACTGTCGAAACATAATGGATGGACTTCATACGACCTTCAATTTTTAAGGAGTCAATACCGCTTTCAACAATATCCGGAATATGCTGAATCATTGACAAATCAACTGCGCTCATGGAAAACGGCTCATCAATCCCTTCTTCGCCTTTCCCAACCATTTCTTTATCGCCCAATGTCGGTAAGTCAAACAAGCCATATTTCCAGCGGCAAGATTGACAACATCCGCCACGGTTCGCATCTCGATTAGCCATGTGATTCGACAAAGTACAGCGGCCTGAGTAAGAAATACACATTGCTCCATGAATGAATGCTTCAATTTCAACATCGGTTTTTGCACGAATTTCCACAACTTCTTCCATTGATACTTCCCGCCCTAAAACACATCGGGTTAAACCGGCTTCTTGCCAGAAATTCAAAGTTTCATAATTAACCGCCGATTGTTGGGTCGATAAGTGAATTTCCAATCCAGGTGCATCCATTGCACAAATTTGCATAAGTGCTGGATCTGATACAATCACTGCATCGATACCAATATCGCGAAGCGTCCGGAAGAACTCTCCTGCACCGATTTGATCATTTTCGTGAGTAACCATATTTGCAGCAACATATACTTTCGCATTGCGACTGTGTGCAAATGCCACTCCCTCAGCCATTTCTTCAAAAGAAAAATTCCCTGCCCGGCTGCGAAGCCCATAAGCATCGCCGCCAATATAGACCGCATCTGCACCATAATGAATGGCAGTCTTTAGTTTTTCAAGTGTTCCCGCTGGCGCCAATAGTTCGGGACGTTTTAAAGTTTTTTTCATTTCTGATCTTAATCCTTTCATTATCGTACTTTATCTGCTGAATAGAGGAAGAACCCTGTATCCAATTCTCGATTTATTGGATGGTGCTTTTGAACGTGTTCATTAAGCTTCTCTAGCTCTTCTTCGCTCCACTCACCGCTATCCAGTAATTGACGTGCTTGGTCATAAGCTTTCACAATCTCTACAAAATCTTCGCCTTCTGTGTACAGCCCGTCCAAATACCAATGATTCGCATGGATATCAGCCAACATCGATAGTTGCATCATTAGATTAAGATCTTTATTGGCAAAAACATGGGTGCCATGGCTATCATGATAAATTGAATAATGTGTATCATCTTTTCCAGGCTCAGACAAAAAAAGATGACGCTCTTCGAAATCAAGCGGCTCTTTATCGATAAAATTAAAATAATTTTCTAATAAATGTCGTTTGCTTTGGTGGATACACTGTGCGCCATAGACTTGCGTTAGAATTGGCAACTCAACGTTTTCAGCCAGTATTTCCAACTCCACATAAGGCACTTCACGAGCGATAAGGGCTGCCACCGCTCCATACCGCTTCCAAAAATTAATCTGTCCATGACTTGTCACCAGGACCGAAGCATCGTAAATATAAGGAATATAATAGTCAGGATCCTTCATGATTTGAATCAAACCAGTATCCCCCACCATCAACTTATCTACCTTGAGAGACTTCATCTTTTTTAAAAAGGGTCTCGCTAATTCAACTTTGTCATTATGCAGAATCGCGTTGGCAGCAACAATCACTTGTTTACCTCTTTTATGAGCAAAGTTTACCAGCTCAGCCATTTCCTCATAGGTCAAATGTCCCGGGACACGCAGCCCAAATACTTCTTCTCCAACAATTAGCTGGTCTACGCCGTTTAATAGGAGTTGTTTTCCTTGTTCAAGCGATTCAGTTGTTGCAATCAACTCAATCATCATTCTACCTTCTTTCGTTATTTCGTGAATTTTTTTTTATGTTCCAACATTTTCCAAAAAACAAGTTCAAGTAAGCACATACGTTATCGTATTAGATTCTGCTGGTCAAAGAACCTTTGTCTTTACAGCAGAAATCAAGTTGTCTTTTTGAGAAACTGTTCACATATACACTTATAAAAAGCATTTTATCATATTTTTTCACTTGAAACTAGAGGCACAAAGTACCTGACAACGATTTTATATAGAATGATTTTCCTTCAAAAACTCTTTCAAATTCGGAGACTGATTATATTTAACAGCTGCTTTCTTATCTTTTTCAATGATTGCCGTTGTTAAATCAATATTGTTTATACTCGCAATGGCAACAGCATAGTGGATGACATCAACAAGCTCTGCTTCGAGTGAAATCTGTCCCTCTTTTGATTTTCTTCCTTCCATTTGATTAAGAACTTCGGCTACTTCGCCGATTTCCTCCACAAATTTCATAAACAACCCCGAAGAGGTTCGCCTATCTTTGTATTTACTAGATAAATAACGCTGCAAGTCTTCTATTTTTAATTCTTTCACGATTATTTCCCCCAACTAAAAATTATCCCGCGCTTTGCGCAATTCAATAAAGCCTTCTAGCGTTTCGACAGCTTGGCTCAATTCATCCCGCAAACTCCACACAGTAGATCCTTCTATAGAAGGGTCATTTATTAGCCCTCCTGTATACAAAATCCGCCACCATTGCGGCTGATCATTCTCTTTATATACCTTACAATTGGTTTTCTTATATATTCTTTCTGCTAGAGCAGAAGATCCGCGGCTATAGAAATTTTTTAGCTCTCCATATTCATTCGCTAATTGTGTACATGTCGCTGACCCGCCAAAGTCCTTAAAACGCTTCATGATTTCTAGACTTTGTTTCTGGAAGACATCCGGGTCGCTGAAGAGTTCTACCCACTTTTCAGTAGAAATATCTGGAGAATAATTTATAGATTCATCACCGAGATCATTACGTCCCATCCAGGCAGTATATGAAATTTACGAAAAAAATGAAACGAATAAAAGTGAAAAAAGTCCTAATAATATTTTTTTCATTCTTAAACTTCCCTTA
>CAZLGI010000134.1:0-1880 GCA_964558995.1 uncultured Carnobacteriaceae bacterium
CTTGTCCTGGTGTAATCGCGCGAACAGGCTCATCAAAGATTACCGTTGCTTCTGTTCCGTCATCACTCATGTGAACCGTTACAGGTGTATCTTTTTGACGGTAACGGAATTTCGCCGTACATTTGAATGTTTTCGGCATCTTGTTTCCGTTCGTAAAATGCATATCTGTTGCAGCTAAACTCTCTGCATACAAGCGTTCGTGGTGGTAACCTTGACCAACGATTAGTGTATTCGTTTCAAGTTCTTTTCCAATAACGAACCATGGATCATCACTTTCGCCACCGCCACCAATACCTAGACCTTTACGTTGACCAATTGTATAGTACATCAAGCCAGCGTGGTCACCCATTTTGACGCCATCTTCAGTCATCATGCTGCCTGCTGTTGCTGGTAAATAATTCGAAAGAAACTCTTTGAAGTTCTTTTCTCCGATAAAACAAATACCAGTTGAATCTTTTTTCTTAGCTGTTGCTAAGCCAGCTTCTTCAGCAATTTTACGTACTTCAGATTTTTGCATGCCGCCTAATGGAAACATCGTTTTTGAAAGTTGTTCTTGAGATAATTGGTTCAAGAAATAAGTTTGATCCTTATTATCATCTAAGCCTCTCAATAACTTCGAAATACCATTTTCATCACGTTCAACTTGTGCGTAGTGACCAGTTGCAACAAAATCAGCACCTAAATCAATCGCATAGTCTAAAAATGCACGGAATTTAATTTCTTTATTACACATGACATCCGGATTTGGAGTACGCCCTTTAGTATATTCATCTAAGAAATATTGAAACACTTTGTCCCAGTATTCCTTTTCAAAATTCACTGAATAATAGGGAATACCAATTTGCTGTGCAACAGCTTGAACGTCTTTATAGTCCTCTGTCGCTGTACAATGACCAAACTCATCTGTATCATCCCAATTTTTCATGAAGATACCAATGACATCGTAGCCTTGTTCTTTTAAGAGTAATGCTGTTACTGACGAGTCAACACCGCCACTCATACCAACAACCACTCTTGTTTTACTTTTCTCTTTCATGGGCTTCTCCCCCTCCCGATCTTTTTGTTTATCACTTCCAAAAAATAAGTAACCCAACACAAGTAAGAATAATACACTATTTTTTTATAAAATTCAAGTTCATTGCTTACAAAAAGTTGCCGATTAAAAATAAAATCAATTGATGAAGCGGATAGTACATGTAACCAAACACTTTTGGAACTCTCGGCAAATTGATTCCTTTTGGTAAAAGAAGCAGTATCACGGCGAAAATCGTATAAAATTGAATGGATGCGATTAAAGTTGCATGCAGCAATACTAGGAATAATAAGCCTATCTCGCGGTGGTGGTCTACCATGATTTTTATTCCCCAACCAAGTAAGAAGCCGTAAATGCCATACTCGGTAAAATGACTGAGCAGTAATGCGGGAACAATCAGACGTCGATCACGTAAAGAAACTGCGAAAAGCGATAAAGAAAATAATATATTCAAAAAATTACCCGATAAACCGGTCACTAACATACTTAAGACTGCCGTGATTAAGAGGCGCGCTAGGTAAGCTTTGAAGTTTTTCGTTTCTTTTTCGCCTTGTATCGTTGTGTAAAGAAAACAAGGAAAAGCGATCCGCCCGATTATTCTTAACCAGACTAAACCTGGAAACATGAAATAACCAATATGATCAATCGTCATAGTGATAATTGCCAGCCATTTTATCAGATTAGTTTTATGGTTCAAATCGGTTGCCACCCCTCTCTATTATATGTATCTTCTATTATATACTAAAAGCGAGTAGCTGCTTGCTTTATTCGAAATCAAAGCTCAAAATCATTTCATGCCACGAGCTTTGAAACGTAAAGAAAAAACATCCAGACAGAATTTCTCCTG
>CAZLGI010000134.1:1890-4959 GCA_964558995.1 uncultured Carnobacteriaceae bacterium
AGCCAGGAATAAATAAATCCAATAACTAAGCCGCCACCAATATAATTTCCAATAAAGGCAAAGAAGTAGTTATGTAAAACTGAGCTAATTGTCATACCAGTCGTCGCACCACCATTAGCAAAGAAAGCCATACTAAAGGATGAAAAGTTTGCCGCAACGTGTTCGAATCCGAGAAATGCGAAAACATGAATGATGAGGACAATCGCAATGAGCTTTCCTGCATCATCTTTCATTCGTAATGTTGCAAGAATTGCCGTGTTAACAATCACGTTGGCTAAAATACCTTCATAGATAATTTCCCAACTTGTTTTCGTCAATTTTCCAGCTACAGTCGTATATAAATAATGATCGTCAACGAGGTTTTTGAACATGTTCGTTTGTGAAATCACAAACGAAAACAGTGTTCCGCCAATGATATTAAACAACGCACATACGAATAAAATACTCAATGCGCGATGGATTGGAAACACCTTTCGATGAACACCTACTGTCAGATACATCATGTTACTCGTCACGAGCTCTGCATTCATATAAATGATCATTAATAATGCCAAACTAAATGTTATTGCATAGAAAAATTTGCCTAAAGCAGGGTTTATAGCGTTCCCTTGCTGTCCAACCATAACGGCAATCGCCGTGCCTAACGTTAAATACATTCCGGCAAATACAGATCGAGTCATGTATTTCGGAAGTGACTGTTGAAACAAATGCTCTTTCTTACGAACATTTTTATCAAGCACTGTCACGAGCCCTTGATTATCCAGTTCCACTTACTTCATCTCCTTGTTTGTGATTTACTGAATTAGTATATCACATTACTTAACACGTGTAAAAGACAAAATTGAAAAAAAATAAAGAAGTTTATGTTTGGGGAAAAAAGACGGAAGTTGGTGTTTGAAGGGTCGATAAAATGGATTGATTTACGTTTATAAATCGGTCGCCTGGAATAAAGCCAGTGAGTTCCTCGAGAAACGAACAACTACAAGTATAATAAAAAAAGGAATGACCACAAAGGCCACTCCTCATCACTATGACTTAAACTTCTTCAAGTACATTCTTCTTAACAAACCAGTCAAGAATATAAGTTAAGTTCTTTACATTCGATTCTAACTTGGTATTAAAGACGTTCAAGCTCTTCAAACCATTAGCAGTAGTCGTGGAAAATTTCAATGTTTCAATTTCCTTGTCTACTAAAATTTTCAATAATGCCCCTTGCTTACTCCCCACATCCGCAAGACTGCGAATATATTGGAAGTTTCCTGACTTTGTTTCTTGAAAACCATTGTCCCGTAACGTATATTTCTTTACGTTTGGGTTTAAGCGATATTGCTTCGTCATACCTGGTAAACTAGCTACTTTGTCAAATGCCATGGCGATCCCCTTTGCTTCTTTTTCTTTATTTTATCATACTTCTCAATTGCTTTGTTGCAATCTTTGAATCAAATCTAGCAAAACGTCTACTTCGGCCAAGGTATTTTCTTTGCCAAAGGAAATACGAACCGATTCCTTTATTCGAGGACTTGTTTTGCCGAACATCGCTGCTAGAACATGACTAGGCTCTAAACTACCTGCCGTACAAGCAGAGCCAGCTGATAACATGATTTCTTGAAGATCACATTGAATCAAAAACTTATCCGACTGAATCGCAGGTAAATAAAGATTCAGAATATGTGGTAGGCCACCTTGCTTCATGCCGTTTACATCAAACTCAACACCGCGCTCTTCTAAACCTGCAATAAATGCATCGCGCAAAGTTTGTTTATGAGCATTATTTTTTTCACGGTTTGCAAGCATCTTTTCAACAGCTTTAGCAAACCCTTGGATATAAGCTGTGTTTTCAGTACCAGCACGCTTGTCATTCTCTTGTTTCCCACCGTGAATGAAATGTGGCAAGTGAATTGTATTTTTTCGATATAAAAATCCAATACCTTTTGGTCCATTTAATTTATGAGCAGTGACCGACAGCATATCAATGTGTTCAGCTTGAACATCAATTTCTCGACTACCATAAGCTTGAACCGCGTCTGTATGAAAATATGTATCATACTTCGTTAAACGTTCACCAATTTCTTTGATTGGATTAATTGATCCAACTTCATTATTACCATAGATGATTGAAACAAGAATCGTATCTGGTCGCAAAGCTGCCTCTACTTGATCGGCAGTAACTAAACCATTTTCATCAACTGGTAAATAAGTCACATCGAATCCTTGAGTTTCTAAATATTGCATTGGATTTAACACGGAAGGATGCTCGACTGCTGTGGTAATCAAATGCTTGCCTTTTTCTTTCAAGGCCAGAGCAGTTGAAAGAATAGCGGTATTGTTGGCTTCTGTCGCTCCACTGGTTACAATAATATCAACTGGATTTGCCTGAATAGATCTCGCAAACACGCTTCTCGCCTCATCGACTAACTTGCGAGCAGCGCGCCCTCTTTGATAGATACTAGAAGGATTTCCATATTCGTTGCTGAGGACGTCTGTGATCGTATCGATGACGTCCGAATCAACCGGAGTCGTGGCAGCATGATCAAAATAAATCATTATATTTCCTTCTTTCTTTTTTTACAAAATCATCACGAAAGATGGACCAAATAACCTTGCATCCATCCTTCTAAGTGTTCTTCTAACTCTCGTTCAGCATTGTTTAATGCGTCTCGATTGTATTTGCTCTCTTCTGCTAACGTGCTAGCTGTTTTTTCAACATCTGCTTCGACAAAAAAAGCATAGGCTGCTTGCGCACGTTTTGAGTGATCAAAGTAAGCCTTTAGTCCTTCATTTTTATTAATGATTGTCATTAATTCTTCTGCTTCTTGCTTACGTCCAAAAATGGCATGGCAAAATAATAGCTCGCTCGCTAGATTTCTTACGTAAATCGATTGCATATAATTCCAATTACTCTGATAATCCTTTAATAGCTGATCGGCAGCTGGAAAATCTGACGCTGCTAACAAGCGTTGGTAAGCGATAATGTAATGATATTCCCCCAAAAGCGAATCCTTCGCTTTGCCAGAATGAACTTCAGCAAAAAAGTCATTTGATGCCTTTAAGTCATCTTTATAATCTACA